>CAMWYL010000178.1 GCA_947178465.1 uncultured Lachnospiraceae bacterium
GACCTTCAAGGTGATGCGCATGAGCCAATATATGACATGGCCTGAGGATATGTTTCTGAAATATTTATATGAGTTTAAGACAAATTTTGCGCAGGGCAGGAATATGATAGAAGAAAAATATGCGCGTATGATGGAATCCACAAATCCGCAGGAGTATGCGGAGTTTGCTGATAAGCTGCCGCCTCTTTCCGCCCAAAAGCAGGCCGTCATCGAGGGAATTGTCGGTGTGCAGGTGGCTTGGATGGAGGAATTTTCTCAAAGCTATCCCGCGCTTGCAGGAAATGCGCGAAGCATTCACACGGCACAGGATTTGCCGGAGGATACCTCCTACGAGACGTATTTGCGGGGGGAGCTTGGGACCTATTCGGACCGGCTGCTGGAGATGTACGGACGATATATTGTGGCGCACGCGCAGGAGAATAAGAACGTCGCGGCGGAAATTATGGAAAATACGGCGCATTTCTATGGTTATAAAGATTTGGAAGCGGCCAATGAAAAGGGCATGAACGGAAATGCATATATCGGGAAGGGAGTAGAATCACAAAATGAGTAAGATAATTTTAACGGGGGACAGACCGACAGGGAGGCTTCATATCGGGCATTATGTGGGGTCACTCAGGCGGCGCGTGGAGCTTCAGAATTCGGGGGAGTATGACAAGACCTATATTATGATTGCCGATGCACAGGCGCTGACGGATAATGTGGATAACCCCGACAAGGTCAGAGAGAATATTATTGAGGTGGCGTTGGACTATCTCGCGTGCGGTCTTGACCCGTCCAAGGCGACACTCTTTATCCAGTCGCAGATATCGGAGCTGTGTGAGCTGACCTTTTATTACATGAATCTGGTAACGGTATCAAGATTGCAGCGGAACCCGACCGTGAAGGCGGAAATCCAGCTCCGCAATTTTGAGGCGAGCATTCCGGTAGGCTTTTTCTGCTATCCGATCAGCCAGGCCGCGGATATTACCTTCTGCAAGGCGACGACCGTGCCGGTAGGCGAGGACCAGCTTCCGATGATAGAGCAGACGAAGGAGATTGTGCATAAGTTTAATTCCATATACGCGCCCGACAAGCCGGTGCTTGTGGACCCGCAGGCATTGATTCCGGAGGCAGAGGCTTGCAAGCGGCTTCCGGGTACGGACGGCAAAGCGAAGATGAGCAAGTCACTTGGAAACTGCATTTATCTTGCGGATACCGCGGACGAAATCCGCACCAAGGTAATGGGCATGTATACTGACCCGTTGCATTTGCAGGTGAGCGACCCGGGCCATCTGGAGGGAAACACGGTATTTATCTATCTGGATGCTTTTGCGCGGGATGAGCATTTTGAGCGCTATCTTCCGGAATATGCGAACCTTGACGAACTCAAGGCGCACTATACAAGGGGCGGACTTGGGGATGTGAAGGTCAAGAAATTCCTGAACAGCGTTATTCAGGAGGAGCTTGAGCCGATTCGCAACCGCCGCACGGAGTTTGCAAAGGACATACCGGAGATTTACAACATACTGAAAAAAGGTTCGGATGCCGCGCGCGAGGTGGCGGGTCAAACCTTGTCAGAAGTAAAACAGGCAATGCGGATTGATTATTTTGAGGATTCGGAGATGATCAAAGCTCAGAGCGAGCGGTACGCGGAATAACAGCCGCCTGCCGTCAGAAAAAGGACAGATAGCTGAGGCTCCCGGGCGTGACATCCGTTCCTCTTTCCAGCAGGGAGATAAGTCCCTTGAGGGTGTCCTCCATCTCTTCGGGCGTTGAGGGGATGAGTGAATTGTCCAGCTTTACCGCAATCACAATTAATACGATTTCTGCCAATGCAGCAGGGTAGTCGAAGTGGATTTCTCCACGTGCGATACCCTGCTTTATAATTTCCGTCAATTCCGGCTTTAATTCCGAGATAACGTGTTTTAAATATTTCTGGTGCAAAAAAGCCAGATCCTGTGCGCTGGTGTCCGAAGCGCTGCCGTTCTGGCTCAAGAACGCGGCGGATGAATTCCGGCAGGCCTGAAAGAGCATTGCCATACGGGTAAAGGGGGCGATGTCTGTCTGTACTGCCAGTGCCTTTGCCGTCTGAAGCGGCTTTTCATAACTTCTCTGAATCAGGGCGTCCAAAATGGCTTCCTTTGACGGAAAGTAATAGTAGATACTGCCTTTTCCGATTCCGGCCTTCTGGGCAATTTCGCTTACGGAAATGTTTTGAATCTTCCGCTCCTCCAAGAGCTGTTGGAGTGCGTCAAGTATCAGGTCATACTTTTTCATATCCGGCATAAATAAGTCCCCTTTTCTGAATAATAGTCCTAAGTAATTTATTATTATAGCACATTTTCCGGTACGCTTACAATTGTGAATTGTGGTACAAAAAAATCTGCAATATCAGGATAAATTTGGGAAAGATATTGTTGACTGTTGTTCGAAAAATATGTTATATTTAATGCAACAAAAGTCGACCAACGGTCGAAAAATGTAAATATGGAGGAAGACAATGACATACGCTGATTTTTTTTATGAAATTAAGGGAAAATTTATGGGCGCTGACGTGAGCGATATCCATGAGCATCTGGCTTATCAGTTCAACATTGAGGACGAAGAGGCCGGAGGCTCCTTTTATGTGGAGGTAAAGGACGGCGTTCTTTATGTAGAGCCGTATGAGTATTATGACAGGGATGCGATGTTCACCTGCAAGCCGGAGGTTCTGGAGAAGATTGCAAGCGGCGAGCTGGACCCGATTATGGCGTTCACTTTGCAAAAGCTCAAGGTAGAGGGAAATATTGACAAGGCGCTCCGGCTTAAGGAAATCATCGAGACAAAGACGAAGGAAAAGAAGAAGGGCAAGAAGAAATAGAACCGGAGGGATGACAATGGGATTATTGAAGAATACGGTGGCCTGTGTGGGGCTGCTGACCGCGGCAGGCGCGGGGGAAACCGCCTATTTCTACAGACGGACGATGATGCGCAATAATGCAAAGGTGGAGCGCACCATGAAGATGTCCGGCACGGATTGGTCGGTGTATGCACCGCTGTTGGAAGAGAGAAAAGCGTTTATGATGGCGCAGCCGCACAAGGAGGTTCATCAACGCAGCTTTGACGGCCTGAAGCTCCATGCGACATATTTTCCGCCGATCAATGAGCAGGCGGGAGGGAAGAAGGTTGCGATTTGCTTTCACGGCTATACCAGCAAGGGCATGTCGGACTATATCGGGCTTTCGGACTATTACTTAAAGAAAGGCTACGCGATGCTGCTTCCCGACGCAAGGGCGCATGGGGAGAGCGAGGGAACCTATATCGGCTTCGGCTGTCTGGACAGGAAGGACGCGCTTGTATGGATCAAATGGGTAATTGAGGAGTGCGGGGAGGACGTGGAGATTATCCTGCACGGGACTTCCATGGGAGGCGCTACGGTACTGATGGCAAGCGGATTGGAGTTGCCCCCGCAGGTAAAGGGCATCGTGTCCGACTGCGGCTTTACCTCACCCAAGGAGGTATTTACGCATGTGCTCAACACCATGTATCATCTGCCGGCATTTCCGGTCATACAGGCGGCAGACGTGATAAACCGAAAGCTTGCGGGCTACGGAATGGACGAGTGCAATGCAAAAAGAGAGGTTCAAAAGGCGAAGGTACCCATCCTGTTTATCCATGGCTCCAAGGATACGTTTGTACCTTTCGGGATGTGCCATGAGTTGTATGACAATTGTGCCGCACCCAAGAAGAAGCTGATTGTGGAGGGCGCTGCGCACGCGGAGAGCTATTATAAGGATCCGGAAAAATATGAAGAGGCGTTGACGACTTTTTTTGAAGAGCTGAAGGAAAACGAAGCGGAAGGGAAAGGAATTGGATGAAAACAAGAAACGGATACAAAACATACCCGGTTACGGTAGCACAGAAATTTCATTTTTTCTATATGGAGTTCTGCCCGAAGAAGGAAGTCGTAAATATCGGAACAAGCCTGACGATAGAGTACGAGCTGGACATTGAGGAGTTGAGGAAGGCCATTTACAAGGCATATGAGCGCTGCGAGTCGATGCGTGTGCGTTTTGCCTTCGACAAAAAGGAGAAACAGTGGTATCAGTACGTGGTTGAAAAGGAAGAGCGGGAAATCGAATATGTGGACTTCTCCGAAAAAACCGTGGAGGAGGCAGAGGAGACGATGAAGGCGTGGACGGCCGTTCCGTTTGAGCGGGAGGATTCTCCCATGAACAGGATTGTTATCATCAAGATGCCGGACCAAAGCCAGGGTGTTTATCTGCTGGGCGACCATATGCTTCTTGATGCGCAGTCGCTGATCTGCTTTCTGCGTGATGTGATTGAGCTGTATTGTAACGCGAAGTTTGAGGATATCCCGTATCCGGCGGAAATGCGTTCCTACATCGAGCAGCTTGAGAAGGACCTGGCGTATGAGGCGGGCAGCAAAGCGCAGGCGAAGGACAGGGAATATTTCTATAAGCTGATAGAGGAATCGGAGCCGATTTTCAACGGCATTGACGGGCCGCGTGCGCTGGAGGAGGCCAGAAAGAAGAACCCCAAGGCACGGGCCGCGCACAGCAGCACCGGTAAGGTGGAGTCGGCGCTCGATATCTTCCATCTTGAGGAGGAGCCGACACAGCGGCTGATGAACTTCTGCGAGGAGCAGCATATATCCCTGCAATGCCTGTTGATCATGGGCATCCGTACCTATCTGCAGAAGATGAACGGAAATGATGATGTGTCTATCAACGTTGCCTATGCAAGACGCGCAACCCTTCTGGAGAAGAAGTCCGGCGGAACCAGAATCCATTCGTTCCCGTTCAGGACAATCATTTCAGAGGACAAGACCTTTATGGAAGGAATTCGGGAAATCCGTGATAAGCAGAACGAAACCTTCCGCCATACGAATTTTGACCCTGTAGAGTATTTCGCGCACAGAGGCAAGGTATATCCGGTTGAGCCCGGGGCGACGTATGAGCCGATGTCCCTGACCTACCAGCCGCTGACGCTGCGGGAGAAGGGATTGACAAAGCTTGGGGACATTAAGTACAAGACGAAATGGTATCCGAACGGCGCAACGACGCAGGCGATGTATCTGACGGTTATGCACCGGTCGGATGACAACGGGCTGGACTTCAACTTTGAGCATCAAATCGCGGCAATCACGAAGGAGAAGCTGGAATATTTTTATTACTATATTTGTAAGATCATGTTCAAGGGAATTGAATGCCCGAACCTGAAAATCGGCGAGATTATAAAATTGGTGTAATATAAAACGGATTGAAAAGAAAGGTGAGAGGAAAATGTTTGAGAAATTAGCGGAAATTATTACAAATTATGTGGAGGTCAAGAAGGAAGACATCAAGCCGGAGTCAAGATTTATGGAGGATTTGGGCTTCAGCTCCTTTGATTTTATGAGTATGCTCGGCGAAATCGAGGAGGAGCTTGATGTGGAAATCAATCAGGAGGAGGCTGCCGATATCCGCACCGTGCAGGAGGCCGCAGACTATTTGGAGAAGATTTCGCAGTAAGACAAAACAGACACTTTGCGGCGCAGGTTCACCTGTTGCAGAGAAAGGGAAGGTAGAATATGGATAAAATGAGCAGCACCATCCGCAGCCTGCTGGTTCGGGCAGAGGCGGAATATAACACACAGGATGCTTATCGGTACAAGGTAAAGCAGGATGACGGAAGCGGAAAAAAGGAAGTAGCCGTGGAGTCAAAAACATACACGCAGCTCAAGGCAGACACAGAGCGTTTTTCTGCCGCGCTTGCCGCGCTGGGAGAGCAGGGAAAGCATATTGCGGTAGTCGGTGCGACATCTTATTCGTGGGTAGTCACTTACCTTGGCACGGTAAACAGCGGCAGCGTTGCGGTACCACTCGATGCGCAGCTCCCGACGGATGATTTGTGCGATTTAATCAACCGTGCGGATGTTACGACCCTTGTATATGATGAAGGAAAAAAGGACTTGGCAGAGGCCGCAGCGACCCGGTGCGAGGGATTAAAGCATCGGATTTGCATGGGAAGCAGTGAGAATGCGGAGGTTCTTTCCCTGTGGGAGCTTATCGGAAAGCAGGAGGCGGGCTTTGACTATGAGCCGCAGCCGGAGCAGCTTGCAACGATTATGTTCACCTCCGGTACAACAGGGAAGAGCAAGGGCGTTATGCTTACGCACAGAAATCTTGCCGAAAACGCGACCTGCCTGGATATGGGTTATGCACCGGGGATGGTGGTAATGAGTGTGCTTCCGGTTCATCACGCGTACTGCCTGAGCATGGATATTTTAAAGGGAATTTCCATCGGGTGTATTGTCTGCATCAATGATTCATTACTGCGCGTCGCAAAGAATATTAAGCTCTTTGAGCCGAACATGATTCTGATGGTGCCGCTGATGATAGAGACATTGGCAAAGAAGCTGGAGGAGGCATCGTGGATCCCGGCGCCGTTAGTGAAGGCGAAGGTGTTCGGAAAGCAGTTTCACACGGTATGCAGCGGCGGCGCGTATCTGAATCCGGCCTATATTGATATGTTTAAGAAGTACGGGATTACGATTTTGCAGGGCTACGGGATGACGGAGTGCTCGCCCGTAATCAGCACGAACCTCAATTGGGACTCCAAGCCCGGCTCCGTGGGAAAGCTGATGCCCAACTGTGAGGCGAAGGTGGTCGATGAGGAACTGTGGGTAAAGGGCTCCAGCGTCATGCAGGGATATTATAAAATGCCTGAGGAGACGGCGCAGACCTTGGAGGACGGCTGGCTCAAGACAGGAGACCTCGGCTATGTGGATGAGGGTGGCTTCGTGTTCCTTACCGGACGCAAGAAAAACCTGATTATCACGCCAAATGGCGAGAATGTATCTCCGGAGGAGATTGAGAACAGACTTTCTGAGAACCGTCTGGTACAGGAG
>CAMWYL010000179.1 GCA_947178465.1 uncultured Lachnospiraceae bacterium
AGTAATAGCAGCTACTGTCCCGCGGATGTAAATCTATCCACTGTCGCGCTTGCGACCCGGCTCCAAAGACAACATCTTAATGGCTGTCTCGGCCTGCTCAGTTTGTACTGTAGATAATGTGCAGTGCAAAGAGCACCTCCGGCTGTTGGCTGAAGGTATTATCAGTAATATATCATAAGTATATGCATATTTCAACAAAAAGTTCTTATGCACAGGTATTCGATTTCCTCGTGCAGAAAGGAACTTGCGATAGCGAAAAACATTTGATAAAAAAGCTGCGACAACGTAAATCATCATATTGTCGCTGCCGAGCGACGATTTTTTATCGGATACTGTCGAAACGTCCCCATATAGCGCATAAACGGGGAGAATTTGACGAACGATTCTGCCGTAAATCGTCTTGTGGCAGAGAACCGAAATGAGTATACTAAAGATAACACTTATAAAAATACGATAGGGAGAGATAGGATTATGGTAAATGGAATTATCGGTTATTTTGACCACTCGTTTATAATAGTGCTGACGATTATCTTTATGGCAATCGGAGTGCTGTACCAAATTATCATCGGGGTGCTTTATCAACGAATGATACATGCGACGGACACGCTTTCGGGTGTGGAGGACAAGCTGCTTGGGCAGTGCAAGGAGCGCTTTGTGAACTGCTATAAATTAAACGGCGGTGTGCCAAACATATCGGTTTTTGTGGACAAGTTTATCAACCGTATCCGCTTTATGGGAATGGGAATCAGCTTTATGAAGCATCTGTCGGGACAGCTTATGCTTGCGGGCGTCTTTGTGGCGGGCTTTGGCGTATGCAAGGGCATTATCGAGGGCAGAAGCTTTGTGGATTTGCTGCCGTTTTACATTATCAGCCTTTTTGGGATTTACCTGTATCTGAGCATTGTTTCCATTGTGGACATGCCTGCACGCAGGCAGATGCTCAAGACCAACCTGACGGACTATCTGGAAAATACGGTGGCACAGCGGTTAGAGCATGGAATCATGGAAAAGGAAAAGCTTTTGTGGGAGCTTGCGCAGGAGAAAAGCGCAAAGGCGGAGGAAAAGGAAACGGATACAGTGGCCGCAAAGGAAGAAAAATCAGGCTTTTCGCAGGAGGACGCCGCAGAGTTGGAGGCATTGCTTCGCAGTTTTATAGGAAACAAAGCATAAGCGATTGATTTATAAGGAAAGTTTTGCTAAAATATTGATTAACAATATATGGCAGCAAAATCTATAGAAAACGGAAAAGGAGAGAACAAATGAGTAAGGTAACGTTTGATTATTCAAAAGCATCCCAATTTATCAGTGACCACGAAGTCGAGTATATGAAGATACTGACGCTCGACGCAAAGGAGGTTCTTCTGGGAAAGAACGGTGCGGGTAATGATTTCTTAGGATGGATTGATTTACCGGTGGATTACGACAAGGAGGAGTTTGCCAGAATCAAAGAGGCGGCAAAGAAGATTCAGGGTGACAGCGAAGTGCTCCTTGTAATTGGAATTGGCGGCTCCTATCTGGGGGCAAGAGCAGCGGTGGAATTCTTGCGCCACAGCTTCTACAACATGGTAGACAAGAGCATCCGCAAGACGCCGGAGATTTATTTTGTTGGAAATTCCATCAGCTCTACCTATATTAAACACTTGATTGATGTCATCGGTGACAGGGATTTCTCCATTAACATGATAAGCAAATCAGGAACAACGACCGACCCTTCGATTGCGTTCCGTGTATTTAAGGAAATGATGGAGAAGAAGTACGGCAAGGAGGGCGCTGCAAAGAGAATTTACGCGACGACGGATAAGGCGAAGGGTTCTTTAAAGAACCTTGCGACAGAGGAGGGCTATGAGACCTTTGTGGTACCCGATGACGTAGGAGGACGGTTCTCCGTACTGACGGCGGTTGGCCTGCTTCCGATTGCAGTCAGCGGCGCGGATATCGATAAGCTTATGGAGGGCGCTGCAAGCGGCAGAAAGAGAGCATTGGAGCTTCCGTTTGAGGAGAATGACGCAATGCAGTATGCGGCACTTCGCAACATTCTTTTAAGAAAAGGAAAAGCGGTTGAAATTCTCTGTAATTATGAGCCGAGCGCACACTATGTTTCCGAGTGGTGGAAGCAGCTCTTCGGCGAGTCCGAGGGCAAGGATCAGAAGGGCTTGTTCCCGGCAAGCGTTGACCTTACGACAGACCTCCATTCCATGGGGCAGTTTATCCAGGACGGCGCGCGTGTGATGTTTGAGACGGTATTGAATATCGAGAAGTCAAGGGAAGAGCTTACGATTGGAACGGAACCGGTTGATCTTGACGGTCTGAATTACCTTGCGGGTAAGACGGTTGATTTTGTAAATAAGAGTGCGATGAACGGTACCGTGCTTGCACATACGGACGGACAGGTGCCGAACTTTATGGTAAATGTGCCGGAGGTAAATGAATTCTATTTAGGAGAGCTGTTCTATTTCTTCGAGTTTGCATGCGGTCTGAGCGGATATCTGCTTGGCGTGAATCCGTTTAACCAGCCGGGCGTTGAGAGCTATAAGAAGAACATGTTCGCACTGCTTGGTAAGCCGGGCTACGAGGAAGCACGGGAAGCGCTTTTGAAGAGATTATAAACAGATTAAAAGCTTCCGTTTCGAGGAGTTTGTACAATTAAATATAAGCAGTTGAGAAGAAATCCGATGGGTTAGTTCCCATCGGATTTTTAAATTTTATCCTTAACATAATACATCATGGGATTGCATTCTCCTCGCGTTTCATAAGTGAAAGTTATCATGCTTGGTTTTGCGCGCTATAATGCAGATACTCAGATATCTGAAGTATCAATATATAAATGTCAAGATAAATATCATGATATTTATCTTAGGAAAGGAGAGATACATTATGGCAGCAAACAGTTTAAATGCAGCAGTTGCAGTTGATTTTTCGTTAATCGGGACATCTCTGCATGCGATGTACAAAAAGGAGAAGGAGGGCTACAGAATCCTGTTGATTCCATCCCTGCAGGAGAACAATGAGGGCGTTTCCATTGAACAGCTGATGAATGACGTCAAGGGAATGATAAAGGGCGTAACCGGAGAAGAAGCCGCAAATATGGATGAAATCACGGATACCCTAAAGTCTGCGGCAGATGATCCGTCAAAGATTAATCTTGATGAGGTGCGGATTAAGCTGAACATGGCATACCTGTATATCAGCAAGACCTCACAGGAGGATATTCTGGAGTATGCCTTTAACGTCAACATTCAGACCACGGGACTGATTCCGAAGGCATTGCAGAACATCATTACCGTAGACCACTTGGGACTCGCCATCTGGAATACCGAGCGGGCGCAGATTCTGAATAAGATGTCGATTGCAAAGATTGAGGACTATCTGGGACTTCCTGCTGAGAAAGCGGCAGAGGAAACAACGTAAGAGAAATAAAACAATACCAAACTGTCAGGGGGTGCAGCGTCTTTCGAATGCGCGGAGGCGCTGTGCCCGAATGGAAGATGGGAGCGGCAATGAAAGCAAATAAAATGTCATTTGATATCAGCATGGACGGTACGCTGTTGTCCATGCCTGCCAAGTTAGGGATAGGAAAGCAGGGAACCGGCGGATCCGTAAGAGGGGTCATGCAGACAAATAAAATGAATCTGGAAAAGGTGCTTCGAATGATTGATGCACAGCTGGCGGAATCTGTCGGTTCTTATCTGAATACCGTCACATCCTGTCTGCCCGAGCAAATGTATTTTCAATATCAGGACAATCAGTGCATCCTTTGGTTTCGCAGTGACGGTTCGCAGCTTGGAATCCTGTGGAGGGAAAAAAGTGTGGCAGTATTGTATGCCATTGCGCAGGATGAAAGGGCTGCTGCGGGGAGCGTGTCGTACTATATGACAAAGGCCGCGCAGGCGCTCGGGATAAAGCAGATGTTTCTGTTTCTGAAAAAGGGAGATGCCTGTGATCTGCCGCAACTGGCCCGGACAGTCACGGGAAAGGAGAAGGAACTCAAGGTCCCGTCCCCGTTGCAGTCATATAATCTGTTATTCTGTGGTTCCTTTTGCTTTGATGGGAATACGGTAATCGGCAAGGCGATGGATGCTCTGTTTGGAATAAAACAGGTGGAGCTTGACATGTTTTTTGGCGCTTCCGGGAAAGATTTTTGCGGCTATGTGTTGCTTCCGGTCTTTCAATCAGGTGCGCTGACGGTGGAGGAGCTTTATTTTGGAATCGGTTTCAAGGCACAGATGGTACAGATGCTGCTCTCGGGAACCTTTTCATTTTCCTTTTTGGAGGGTGTACTGTTCCGCGTGCAGTGCGAACTGAACAATCAGGGCTTTTGTATTGAGGCCTTTGCCAAGCCGGACAAGCCTAAGCACTTATTTCACACCTTTTCCATCGGCGATACCTGTCTTGCCATAGGATATCAAAACGGATTTATCTTTCAAATATTCTGTAACCTCTACATGGGAGAGATAAAGCTGTTTGGCGCGTTAGGACTGACTGTAACTGGATCTGTTCCGGTGCCGGATTTGATATCCTGCGCGGTAACGGATATTACGCTGCCTGTATTTGTCAGGAGTATTGTCGGAAAGCAGATTAACGGGCTTGAGGCATTTGACTTTATTCAGCTGTTGGGATTGCCGATGGGTGTAACCGACACCTTTCCAATAAAGGCGGATACGCCTCCGGAGGAGACGGCGCGGCTGTTTAATAAACGGATCAGTGACAAGAGCTTTGCTTTGAGTGCCGACCGGCTCCGGACAGAATGCTTTCAGGACGGCGTAATTCTTACGGATAAAAAGAGAATGCGCCATTACTATATCAACAAGGGCGGTAAGCTTCAGCTGCAGGCACAGTTCTATTATGCAATGAAAAATATGACGCTTGGGGATTACACAATCACGAGAGGCATTTTCACCTGCTGTACGCTCAGATTGTTTGACAAAACAGAGTTTCAGGCGCTTCTTTCGATTTCGGAGACGGACGGGCTGATGGCTTATGCCTGTATCCGAAACCTGAATCTCGGCTTCCTGAAGCTTGAGGGCTCGGGAATGAATACACAAAGCGATAATCCGCTGACAAGTCTGCCGCAAAACAGCCTGCTCAGGCAGTTTGTCAACCCGAATGAAAAGGGTGCGGTTTTCTATTTAAGGGCAGGAAGTACGGAGGTAAGCTTTTATATTGATGCCAAGCTGGAGCTTCTGGGTCTGTACCGGTTTGCGGCACGGATTTTATACGCGAAGGGAATTATTTCTGTGGACACGCGCTTTTCGCTGGCGGAATGCCTGGATGTGTCGCTGCATATCGGCGCGAATTACGCAAGCTTCAGCAGCGCGAATTTCTCCTTTGAGCTGGTAGTGGACTGTACCGGTCTGGAGAAAAAACTGAAGGCCGTTCAGGACAAAATTAATCAGGCGATTGATAACCTGAGAAATAAGATCAACAGTGCTAAGAAACGTCTTACGGATGCTCAAAATCAGGTCAATGAGCTGTACGGGCAAATCCGGCGATTGGACAATAATATTGAAAACTGCAGGAATGCGATAAAAAATGCAAAGTGGTATAAAAAGGCCTTTGTAGCCATCGCCAAGGGCATTGAGATTGCGGCGTATGAGGTTGCAAAGGCGGGGATTTATGTGGCAATCGGTGTGGCAAAGGCGGCCTTGGAGGTTGCAAAGCAGATTGTCAATATAAGCGGCATTGTGGGAGAGGGCGTACTGCGTGCGGTCAACGGGGCGATTACGGCGACATTAAACCTGTTCTTTGTGCGGTATATCCGTCTGGCTTCAAAGGTATCAACATCGGAGCAGAATTTCAGCGCGGAAATCGAGTTTGTGGCGTTGGGAAAAACTTATCATTATCAGACGACCATCGGACGAAGCGCGCTGTCGGGAAATCCGACGAAAGCGCTTTCGGACAACATGAATAACCGCATGAACAATGATTTGAACAATATGGAACAAGGCGCTTTCCGGAGCAACAGGAACCGCTATAAGCATGAAGAGTATACGATAGCTCAGAATAAGACCCGGCTTCGGGACGGGATGCTGCAGCTGAAATCCGGAACCAATCTGCTTTGCAGGATGCAGGAAAATTACATAGACGGCTGCGGGGAGAGCATGCCGGAGTTTGAGGAGTTTAACGTATCTTACGGACAGGCCATGAATGATGTTACAAGCCTGCTTGAGCTTGCGGACCGCTCCGTTGATTTCCATGATATGAACGACGCGGTAGCGATGGTCGAGGAGGAGATGAACAGGCAGGAGGAGAAGGTGCGGGATACCACCTTTATTCCGGTAAAGAAGGCGATAGCTGATTACAAGGATTCGTTGGACCTTCTAAAAGCGGTTCAAAACAGCATGGGGCAGATTGAAATGCAGCAGCAGACGTTTAATACACATGCCGAGACAATGAAAAAGAAGGAGCAGGAGCATCAGAAGGAAATGATAGAGACCGGCACGATACCGGCCGTGGATATGGTTCAGGTATTAAATCAGACAGAAGAATTGATTTATGAAGAATTTCCGATATCCAGAAACAAAAAGGGAATGATCAATCTGTCAAGGGAACCTCTGATTCATCAATACCTGGATGAAGCGCGGAGTGAATTTGGCGGAGAGGAGACAGAGAACATTCGCAAAATGCGGACAAGAGCAGCAAAGGGAAGATATGAGAGCCGGTTATAAGGTGTAAGGGAGGCATAGAAAATGGAAAAGGTTAAAAGGGGCAGTGTCATAGCGGCATTGTGTGGTATTTTGGCAGTTGGCGGCGGTCTGACAGTGATGAATCACAGAGAGGAGGGCCCTAATACTACCGTTCAGGTTTATGATACCGAAGCGCAGGAGAAGGACTATACAGTAAT
>CAMWYL010000180.1 GCA_947178465.1 uncultured Lachnospiraceae bacterium
CGCAGGGGCGGACAGCTGCTCAGAAAACCGGAAACTGCGTATTTCAAAAAGCAGGAATCTCCCCTTCGTACATCCTGGCTTTTTCCAACAGCGGTCCTTTTGCCCCCATCGTAAAGGCAATATCACTGCTGCGGATAGATAGCAACTCCATTCCGGATTGCAATTCTAAGACTGCCAGGGTGCTTTGCGGCATTTTGATGTCACCACTTTTATCAATGCTGACCCAAGCATATTTACGCCCTTTATATTGGATAAATTCCCCCTCTGAAAGCAGACAGTCCCTTAAACGTGGACATTCTGCCAAAATATGTTTCAGTTTTGAATTTAACAGCAATGAATATGTGGTAACACAGAACCCTCCTGTTATTTTGCTTCCCGTAAAAATGATAACTTTTCCATCTCGTGTAGCGTCATACTCTGACAATGCTTGCGGTGGAATATGTATTGTTCGATTTGGTTGTATAACGGATAGTCCAAATACAAATTTACCGCCTTTATTGAGTTGTGGCATAAAAAGCTCCTTTTCAAGTATTCCATTTTCAAGTTGATTGTGGTATAGTAGTATATATCAAAACTACTTTATATATAAAGTAATATAAATACGAAGAAATGTCAAGGAGGAAATCGCATGTTATCAAAGCCTGCCACTATGCTTTTAGGTTTGATTTATGAAAAACCACTTAACGCATATGAAATAATAAAACGCTTAAATTACATGAATGTAAAATGGTGGTTTAACATTGCTGATTCAACCGTATATGCTACGCTGAAGACGCTCGAAAAAAAAGAGTACATAACAGGCACAACCGAGAAAGTCGGAAATATGCCGGACCGTACTGTTTACAGTCTTTCTGACAAAGGGAAAGACGAATTTACAGCTACGCTAAGGACATCCGTCCTGCAATTCAATTATGATACAAATATCTTTTCCATTGCTGCTTTCTTTTTAAATATTTTTTCGCCTTGTGAACAGCGAGAGCTTTTGCAAAAACGCCTTAAGACTTTACGAAAATACCGTGAAGGAATTGAAAAACAAGTCAATCCCTTGTGGGAAAACGAGGTTTCTGCTATTCATTCCGCAAATGTAAAACGGATGATTGATTTAGTAGACGCTGAAATAGCAGGAACAAATCGCTTGCTTGATAGCTGTAGTAAAAAAGATTAGTATAAGTGTATGAAGGCTGTGCCATGTTTGTTCAGCCGGCAATTCAGCTGATTATGTCTGTTATGTTTCTTTTTCTTGTCCGGCCGGACAGGTATCAGCCCTGCTTTCTATATCGCCAAGGGCACGTATTTCACGATGATGCGGACAATATCCTCTGAAAGCGTATGCTCAAAAAAGGCATCTTCGGTGATGGATATTCTTTTCAGCGTTTCCATCTGAAGGTTGTAATCATTGGGGTGAAGCTTTTTGACAAATATCATACGCTGTGCGTCAACCATTTTATCCAGAGTGTGGAACTGTGTGGTTACACTTTCGTCAACATAGATTTCAATATCAACCATAAGACGCAGGAAAATGTCGTTAGTCAGTATTTCACTCAGAAGCAAAGGATTATATTTTCCGTTTTGCAATATCTTAACTGCATCATTGCTGATATGCAGGTTGTCAGAGGACAATGTGAAAATCTGTCTTGTTTTCCTGAAGCTGATGGACGCAATGGAAAAGGAACAGGAAAGCAATCGGAAACGTATGCAGGAAATAGAGGCACTTATCAGTGAAGAAGAACATTCGGAGGGAGATGTGCAGATGTTCATGGGGGAAATCAAACGGTATGTCGCAATTACGGAACTTGACGAAACGGTGTTAAACCGACTGACTAACCACATACTGGTTGGAGAGCCTGAGAAAGTTGACGGAGTAAAAAAACAGGAAGTACGGATTGTATATAATTTTGTTGGGGAACTGTGAAATGTTCACTGGCATTTTTTGAAAAAGTGTTTTTAATGGTATTTTGCAGGAAAATGTGATAAAATTAAAAAGAACAAAGGAGATACATACAAGATGGAAGTTGATATTTTAATTGACAGAATTACGGACTGTCTGATAGACACGAGAACCGGCGAGGAAGTGGAAACGGAATACCGGATGCGTGAAACGCCAATAAGACCGAAGGACTATAAGGGATGGAAATTTAACTGGAGTATCACAGAGAAAACCGGGTATGATATATATGAGCTTTTCTTAAAGGGCGATGATATGGTTCAGGGCAGGATTTCCTTGAAAATTGACGGTGGAGTGGCTGATGTGGAGATTGTTGAAACAGCCCCACATAATTATAGCCATAAAGGTATCTATGCAGGTGTAGGCGCCCATCTATTTGCGATTGCCTGTCAGATAAGTCTTGATGCAGGGTGTGATGGTGTAGTGGCATTTACATCTAAAAGTGATTTGGTGGGATACTATATGGATAAATTAAATGCAGTGGAGATTATGCCAAGAAGGATGGTTATTTTTGAAGATGCTGCGCAGATACTGTTAGAAAAATATATGAGAAAGTAGGTGGTGGTTATGTTGGCAATGGAGCGAAAACCGGTAGATTTTACATATGATATTTCTTATTATGCAAAAGACAGCAGATTGACGGGTGAACCGGATGGCAAGCGTTATAAATGGACAGAAATGATAGAGAGATTTAAGATGTTGGGCAGACCTCTTACAGAGGAGGAAGCAGAGGAGTTTAGGGTTAAATAACAGAGGATAACATTTAAGAGAGCAGAGATTCGAGAGAATCCCTGCTTTTTTGTGCAAAAAAATATATTCACCACTTGACAATGTTGCATAGAGCTAATGAGCTGTGGGTTACCTCACAAGTTCATCGGCTCTTTGCATTTTAGTGATAAAATCCCGCCCGGCAGTTGCCGGTTCATGCTGTTTTCGGTGGCAGATATTTGACAACGTTAATAGACTTTGGCATTCGGGTATGATAGAATAATTGCAGGCAGCGGAGTTTATGACATAATTGTCATAAATCTGAATTGGAGGGATATGATGGTTCGTTTATATGGGAAAGCACCGTATAAAGCAGTTCTGGTGCATGGAGGTCCGGGGGCAATCGGTTCCTTAAAGCGATTCGCGGAGGAACTGAGTGAGCGGTCCGGAATCGGTGTTGTGGAGGCAATCCAATCGAAATATTCGATTGCCGGGCTGATTGAAGAACTTGCAGACCAGATACAGGACAATTGCAGTGAAAAGGTCTCGCTGATAGGGCATTCATGGGGGGCGTGGCTGGCAGTTCTCTTAGCGAAGGCTTATCCTGATTTTGTCAAAAGCATTATTTTAGTCGGATGTGCGCCCCTTGAAGATAAATATGTTTCCGAAATAGGAGCGCGGAGAATGCAAAATCTCGCGGGTGAAGACTGTGCGGTATTTCAGCGGTTAATTCGTAATGAGGCTACGGATGAGGATATGAAAAAGATACCTGAGATTTTGGAACAGGCGGACAATTACTGTCCGGTTGAGAAAGAGCTGCATCAGGCGGACAGAACGGACAGCAGGATGCATAACGAGGTGTGGGGTGAGGCGGCGAAGCTGAGAACAGCGGGGGAAATACGGAAGGCGTTTCAGCAGGTGAAGAACAGACTGTATTTAATCCAAGGCGCGGATGATCCGCATCCCGCAGAGGGTGTGACAATACCGTTACAGGAGATGGGCGTCCCGTGCGAAGCGTATGTGTTGGACAAATGCGGGCACAGTCCGTTTATGGAGCGCTATGCGAAGGAAGCGTTTTATAAAGTCATAGGGCAAATAACAGATTGGTGATTAAAGAGAGGAAAACGAATCCGGAAAACTCAAGGATGTGTAAGAAAGGGGAAAACACAGATGAATAGTGGGAGGAATTTGACCGTTATAGGCGGCGCGGACGGACCTACGGCGATATTTGTGACGGGAGAATTTGGAATGGGTATTATTCTTTTCGTACTGGCAGTGCTTCTTCTGGCGGCCGTTCTGGTGCTCTGGAAACCCGGAGTGCGCACGAAATACCGGTTTATCAGGCTGTCTGTAGGAAATCTTTTGATTCACCTGATGGACGGATTGATTACCTTTGTCAACACTCCGGATTTGGCAAGGGAAGGAAATCCGTTGGTAAGCAAATTAGGTTTTGGCTGGGGGGCGTTGTTTACTGCCAATCTCATTGGATTTATCTTTATAGTGCTTGCGACATGGTATTTCAATCGCTATGAGTATGAACGGATACCGTCCGAGGGCGTTTTTGATTACTATATGAAGCTGTTTTACGGAGAGGGCTACCAACCGAAATGGTTCTGGTACAAATTTTCGAGGAATTATCGTGCCATGGCGGCGGTGCTTGCCTACAGCCTATATTGGGGATTGACGGCGGCCGCGCCGTATTTCGTAATTGATTGGATATTCCATATGTGTCATATCCGGCTTTGGTGGTGGCCAAATATATGGGGAGCGGCCCTCTTTGGGGTGCTGGTCGCATACGGATGCGCGTACCGCTGGGTAAAAGCGGGGTATCGAATGAGCCGCGACGCAGCGGAAAAAAGTGGAATCATGGGGGATTAGAATGAAATAAAATATTTGATATATAAGGCTGATATCAGCTGATGTACATCGGGAACACTTTTTCGAAAGGAGCGTTCAGGTTATGGACTTTATGGAAATCAGAAAATTGTACCATATTGATGGCAATATTGGTTATTCCAAGGGAACAATTTCAAAGGCAATTGAGAAGTTTGGTAAGCTTCCGGGTGTCTTGACGGAATATTATCGGCAATTAGGAAAACATGATGGTTTAAACCATGCGGACTACTGTTTATGTTCACCGGGAAAACTTGATTTTTTAATTTATGGCGACTATCTTTGCTTATATAAAGCAACAGGAGAGCCGTTGTATTGGTATATTGATATGGAAAAACCGGAATCAGATAATCCTCCGGTATATCGTCGTTATTTGGATGGCGCTTCTGTACATGATGAATTAGACAGTGAGACTTTGGAGGAATTTTTGTACGTGATGGCTTATTGGCAGGCATTGTTTTGTTTGCCATATAACAGTAAAGGCAGTTTCATGTGCACATTTCAGCAAATAGAAAGAATTGAGAAAAGGTTTCAACGAAAGCCATACAATCTTTCAAGGTGGCCTCAGTTCTATGGAAATAATAGTGACGAAGTAATCAGTGTATGTAGGGAAAAAAGTTGGGCGCAAGTGCTTTATGCTTGTACATCAGAAGAACAATCAGAAGAGATAAGGAACGTTATTGGATGTTTCCGATAGATTTGTGATACATAAAGGGATCAATGCAGGATAGGAACGAAAATGAGGCAAAGAATGAAGGATTACGTTTTAATTGTAGAGGATGATAATGATATCAGCAATATGCTGAAGGAATTGCTTGCGCAGAACGGATACAGGACAGCGCAGGCTTTTTCCGGTACAGAGGCATTATTATACATAGAGAAGGAATGTCCACAGGCGATAATTCTGGATCTGATGCTGCCGGGAATGAACGGCGAGGAGCTGCTGGAGCGGGTCAAAAGAGAGCATCCTGATACGGCGGTGATTATATCGTCGGCCAAGGAGGATACGAAAACAAGGATTAAGCTGCTGCGCGCCGGTGCGGACGACTATATCACAAAACCCTTTGATACGGAGGAACTGCTGGCACGGCTGGAGGCCGTTTTGCGCCGCAGTGCGTCCGGTTCCGATGCGGAGGGACATGCCTCGCGGCATGGTAAGAAGCGACTGCAATATAAGGATATTGTAATGGAGCCGGAGGACTTTCGCGTAACGGTTGCGGGGGAGGAAATCAAGCTGACACGGCGGGAATTCTTAATTTTGGAGCTCCTGATGCAAAATCCGGGCAAGGTATTTACCAAAAACAATATCTATGAGTCGGTGTGGAACGCGGAGTTTCTGGGGGAGGACAATGCAGTCAACGTCCATATCAGCAATATACGTCAGAAAATAGCAAAAATAAATGAAACGGAAACCTATATCGAAACCGTTTGGGGAATCGGCTTTAAAATGAAATAAAAAACTTTAAGATTTCTTTATACTTTTCCTAAGGTTTCTAAAATGCCGGCTGCTATGATGAATATATAGCAGGGCGGGGCGGAACGAAAACCGGAGGAAGAACTGCCGGCCGGGACAGCTGCCGTGCGGAAATGGAGGAGAAGGATGGAGTATGTATTAAAGACAGAAAACGTCTCAAAGGTATACGGAAATCATAAGGCGGTAAATCGTGTCTGTATGCATGTGGAAAAGGGCGCGATTTACGGATTTATCGGCAAGAACGGAGCAGGAAAAACGACCTTTATGCGGATGGTGGCAGGACTTGCGGCACCGTCGGAGGGCAGCATCGAGCTGTTTGCTTCCAAGGAATTGGAAAAGCAGCGAATCCGAATAGGCAGTCTGATAGAAAGTCCCGGCGCGTTTGCTAATATGACCGCGGAAGAAAATCTGGAGGTGCTCCAGAGGCAGTTTGGCATTACGGACAAAAAGGCGGTAAAGGAGCTGCTGATGCTTGTAGGGCTTTCGGAGACCGGAAAAAAGAAAGTAAAGAATTTTTCCATGGGAATGAAACAGCGGCTGGGAATCGCGATGTCGCTGTTCCGCAATCCGGACTTTCTGATATTGGATGAGCCGATTAACGGCTTGGACCCGGAAGGCATCATTGAGGTACGGGAGCTGCTTTTAAAGCTGAATAGAGAGAGAAATATTACCATTTTGATTTCAAGCCATATTTTAGGAGAGCTTTCTAAAATTGCCACACATTACGGAATCATACGGGATGGCGCGCTGATTGAGGAATTCGACGCGCAGGAGCTGGCGGAGAGATGTCGCCGGTGCCAG
>CAMWYL010000181.1 GCA_947178465.1 uncultured Lachnospiraceae bacterium
TTCCAATACTGTTCATTACTTGGAATTAAATTTAAAAAATTCTTAAATTCTGCCTTCCACCCAATAGGTACATAATCTTCATAAGATGCTGGCTCAGAATACATCGAATATAATTCTTTTTCATCAAAATCAATATATAAACTTGGTAATATATCCTGTTGTAAATCCCTTGTTATACATCGGTTTGCTTCAATTCTTTTTAAAAAAGCATCTGCAACATCTGTATCTAATAGCATTATATCCCGGCGCTTTTCATCAATCCATAATTTATCTATTTTATATCCTGCCTTTTCATATAACTTCATCCTTTTGTTTTCATCCAAAAACCATAATTCTCTATCGGCGTTATACCATCTTTTTTGTTCATTATATATCACAAACACAATAATATTGTCATCCATATTTTAACTACCTCCTTTTATCACCCTTCCATTTGATGAATACTCTTCTATCCATTCAATCCATGGTGCCGGAAATTCTATACAAGTTCCTGGAGTTGAAGGGTCATTAAGTGATGGAGCTGTTCCTCCTTGATTCAATGGATTTGACCTATATCCTTGTTGTGGTATTGTATTTTCTTTAACAAAATCGTCAAACCATTTGGGAACTTCGAACTCATATATATCAGCACCTGGTCTTTTAGTGTTAACATAATACTGAGAATGTTCCCCATTATCTATACTTATATTTAGTTTGCTTTTCTTATTCGGAATATAAACATTACCATCTTTATCAATAATTACTCGCTGCTGTGATTGTACGCCTTCCCCACCTTGAACTCTTCTATACGTTACTGTTTCACTACCACCCTCACTTCCCACATTCTCCGCATCATCCGCCATATCGCCAACACAGTCGGGTAATTCCTCACCATCCTCAATATAAACGCCCTCATTTGCAAAGTAAGTCCTTGCATATGCGTCGGCACCCGCAACATAACCGCCGCCGAGTATATCCACAAAGGCTTCTGTTGTTTCGTATGCTTCCCTGTCATTATCAAACACCGCATCCAACAGCGGATTATACCCTGAACCGCACTCATAGGAGTCATTCACCGCAAATACGGCCTCCGCCGTGGCTATCACACCGCCGCCTATTTTTATTATAGTTGGGAGCACTGTCGTTGTAAAGGCTGTCTGTCCGAAAAACATGGCTGCTTCCATGCTCGCTCCCGCCGCCAATATGGGCGCCGCCGCTATCACACCGTATATGGATGCGCCTGCTCCGAAGCCGATGGTCATGCCTGTCATCAGTCCGAGCGTAAATTCAAACGGCGTTCTGTTATACCCTGTATTTAAATCACTTTCCACCATTCCCGCCGTAGCAAGGAATACTCCCGCGGACGCCCCGATAAAAGCGCACGCCGCCAATGCCGCCCCTCCTGTCAGCACGGTAGCGGATGCGATTATCGACATGGCAACCGCCGCCAGACAGACCGATACCGCCGTACCGATAAAGCCATACACAAGCGTACTTAAAAGATTGGACTTTTTTTCCATTTCCAGCTCAACCGGCGCATCATTGATTAGCGGATAGCTGTCCCTTTGTGTCGTCCTGACCAAAGTATAGTCCCCGAACATGTCAAGCTCTCCGCCTTCCAGACTTATCACGGTCACACCGCTGCCCGGGTCTGCCAATGCATATCTTCCGTTAATTATATCTGCCATACTTCAAATCCTCTTTTCATCTTTCGGGATTTCTTAACAGGTTCAGTGAACCGATTGTTTCCATGGTTATTGTCTTTGCGTTTATCCCTATTCCCTCTGCCGCGGAAATGTCCATTGTCACCCCGCTTTCCATGGTAATGCCGTCCTCATCCCCTATTGAGATTTTATGTCCTGACTCCTTTATATCCAGCCCCATATCCTCCGTCTCAAGGTAAAACCGCTTCCCGCTTGTCGTTGTCAGTGCGCGTTTCGAGGTATCCTCCATTTCACTGCACGCAGCGCCGTTATACCTGATACAGTTGACCGCTATCGCATTGCGCTCATCCTCATCCGGAAAGTACAGGGACACCGTCGTGCCCTCCTCCGGCATACAATACATGACGCTTCCCGTATCCGGCACCCATTTATACGGATACGCCGACGATACCTCCTGTTCTTTATCCGTATCCAAATGCAGCTTTACGGAATCACCCCCTCTTCCTATCACGGTTCCATGTATGGACCTGCCGACAAATAAAGGATTATGGGTTTTCTTTGCCGTCGCAAGACAGCCTTTCCCCAAAAGATATGTAAACAGGAACTCCCCACGCTCCAGTCTGACCTGTTTCTCCAACACCTTCCATACCGTCCCGGCATATCTCATATCCGCGCCAATTCCGCAATTCTCACCGCATTCCATTCTGTAATACTCAAAGCTTCTCCTGTCATACCCTGATACCATTCCGCCAAGCTCATAAAAGGCGTTACTGATGCCATGTGCATATTCCCGAGTGTCAGGCTCAACCAGCTCCCCGCCGCAGTCCGGTATCCCAAACCACATATATGCCCCATGGCGGCATACCTCCGGATAGACCGCCGCGCCCGCCATGCCGGCAAGCCTTTTGGCAAACTCCCAATCCGTTTCCGCATACTGTATGACAGGGCGCATGGGCTTTTCCCTACTTCCCGCCGTACAGATACAGCAGGCTCCCTGCGTAGAGGATATTGCCTTCCGCACAATCTCCACATAGGATAATCCCGTATCCTGAAACGACCCGGACTCTTTCTCTCTGTCAAGGACCGCACTTCCTGATACAAGCTGTATTTCCACCCTGTAAACCGCCTCGGCTTCCTGCTCCCACACGGCGCTTTCCACAAGCCCGCAAAACAATATCTCTCCCTCTCCCAAGCTGACCGTCACTTCCTGTTCCGCTTCCGAGCTCTGCCATCTCACAAGGTCAGTGATATCCTTTGCAATTCCCCTGACCGTCGCCTTGGCATGTGTATTTGGTCTGATGTCAGCCTCAAAGCCTGTCAGCCTGCCTATGCCAAATGCTCCCGCTATAGTCACGTTGTCATGTACCGTCATATTCCCTCCATTCTCATCAGTCTTCGTATTCCAGACCTGATGTCTTTGGCTCGATTATCCCTCCACACGCACATACCAGATAGGAATCCATCGTGACCGCCTTTCCATATGAGTTGTTCCATTTTCCTATGATGTCAGGAGTGCATCTGCTCCCCTGCACTTCTTCCGCCTGTTCCGTGCTCCCTTCCGGCACATACCCCGCGAGCCTTACAATCTCCGCTCCCTCCGGCGGCGTTTCACTGCAGCAGACTCCAAAATAAGAAATATTTTCCGGTGTACAGTCATCATCCGTAATCTGCGGATGCTCATATGCATACACCCCATGGCTTTGCGGAAGATTCAGCCGCCTCGGGTGTGTTCCCTGCCTGCAGCACAGCATTGCTCCTCTTACCAGATATTCTTTGTTTGCTTCATCCGCCATTTTAAATCCTCCTTCTTTTTTCAAAACGTCTGCTTTCCCTCACATCCGTTTCCTTGGGCAGGAAGCCCTTGGCACCGCGCCGCAGCAGGCTTTCCACCACATCCATCCGCGCAACAATATTTCGCTTCTCCGGTCCCTTCAGCATAAAAATCGCTTTGTCCCCTATCTTCTCTTCATCAAGCTCTGCATATTCCAAGTCGTAGTTCCAATTTGTATACTTACTTCCCTCCGTCAGACAGTCCAATTCCGCAAATTTGGGCACATAATAATTCCTTGTCGTCCTCTTTTGACGGTCCAGCAGAACAATTTCTTTAACCGGAATATTTGGTTCATACAGCCAAAGACACTTTTTTACTTTTTCCGTCACCATGACCATAGGCTCTGTCATAAAGTCCGGGAAAATCGGGCTGTCTCCCGTCCTGACCATAAAGATCTCTCTGTCAGGGAAATTCTGCACGGATTTCATGGCATCTCCCGGTCCCAGCTTTTGGAACCAGTTGACGGGATTGGGTATATCGGCATACCCTTTATCCTGTTCCAGCATGAAATACCTCATCATTTTCCCTCCCGTGCCGCCAAAGGCCAAATCTGTATTCCCTTATCCATGTACCCTCCAAATATAATCTGCACGCCCTCGGCTTTGTGCATTTTATGAAAGGATTCCAGACCGGCTATGTCCCCTGCCACACTCGCAAGATATTGTCCTGTAAGTGCGACATAGAGGGCAAAGCATCTCTCCCGCAGTTCCATAAGCTGTGGGTAGCCGAATCGTATAATCCGTTTTTCCGCCTCTTTTTCCATTGCCTTCATATCTTCCTCATAGTATTTCATGATAAAATCAGGATTCCAAAGCGTCATGGTTTCCACATCATCCATATAGGACTGCTCCGAAAATGCATTAATCTGTATATCATACTGCCGTGTGAGCACGGAGAGTCTCAAATAAAAGAAATGTATGTACCTTACGGCCTGCTTGTTTCCCTCCTGCTGCTGACTCATGCACCTTTTGAAAAGACTGTCCACGCATGACAGCAGTTCTTTTTTCATCGAAAGGTCCTCCGTTCCCATGGCCTGTTGCAGCCGGCTCATACTTCTGTTCAATCTTGGCGCCATGAATTCCCTCGCAAACTCATTCAGCTGTTCTTTGTCGTACATTTCCTTCCTCCGCTGCTATTGAACATTGAATTTCGTTCCCTCTATCTTCAATTCGTCCTGAAGGATAAGCCTGCTGCTTCCCTGTACCAGTTCTATATAATCCGTTGCCTGTATGTCGAGTCCTGTGTCGCTTTTCATAATCAGGTTCCCTTCCGCATTGAGCTCAACATTTTTATTGCATTTGATTTCTATGCCCTTCTCGTCATCAAGGCATATGGACATCCCATTATTATTTGTGAGGGTAATCGTTGTCGGTGTGAGCTCTATCTGCTTCCCCTGCTTATTGGAAATGGATTTCCTGTCAGGGTCGCTCCTTGGCGCGTTTCCCGGTCCTGAAGCACCTGTGTTTCCATAGTTTATGGCGCTTATGACATACCCCTCTTCCTCTTGCTCGCTCGGGAAATACAGTCTTACTTTGTCTCCTTTTTCCGGCATACAATACCAGCCTGTACCATCGGGCGAGGAGTACACCGTAGAATACGGAAACCACTTTGCATCCGCTTCTTTTGGGTCTTTATCTGCGCTTACGGCCACTTTTACCGTGTCATTTTTAGCGGCAAGCACAGTCGCGTCAAGGGAAGCGCCGATTATTCTGTTGTTGTGGCCGTATACGGTCTTGAACCCGCCGGCCCTGCGCAGAATATAAGTATGGATAAGCTCCTCCCCATCCATGCGGCTCTCTGCCTCATACACATAAAATATCTGCCCCATGAATCGAATCTTGTCCCCCACCTCTGCATAATCACGGCTTTTTACGGTGTAGAAGGTAAAATCGTCCGGCAGGATTCCCGATACCTTGTTTTTACTTTTATTCAGATACTCCTCTCTCTCATTCCCCACGGAATACCCGTTCACCTCTAAGTCTTTTTCAGGCGATGCTTCACACAGCCCGAACGAATACCGTATCCCCTCGGCAGCATAGTTGGGTATGAGCGGCTGATTGAAATGCGATGCAAGCCTTTTTGCAAACTCCCAATCCGTTTCCCTGTATTGTACAATGAGTTTTTTTACAGACTCCTCTTGTCCGCAGTTTTGCAGATACATTACTGCCTGTCCGTTTTCTGAATGGATGGTTCTTAACAGTTCTCCATAAAGCATTGCTCCATTCTGGAAGGTACGGGTATGTACCGTGCAGTCCAGAAGCCTTGTTGCCCCTGCCAGCACGATATCGGCACTCTTTACTTCCCCTGAATTTTTCACTTCCATACGGTCTATGATTCCCGAAAATATATTTTGCCGTTGACCCGTCTCATCTGTTATAAACAGCGTTGCATAGCCGCCTTCGGCTCTCTTAAAAAGCGTCTCCTCACTTTCGGCAAGGATAATCCCTCTGATTCTTGCCCTTCCGTGCTCGTTTACTTTCTTGTGTATGTATATGTCCTGTATGGAAACAAATTCCGCAACAGATAATCCTATGTATCGCTCTTTCATTCCCTTCCCTCCTTTATGGTATGCATTACCTGCAAAATAACCGCTTTCCAGTGCTGCGCTTCCTTTACGGAACAGTTAAATATCCCCCGCATCAGTTTCCCGTCTCTCGGAGTAAAATCCATCATGTTGTACATTTTCCCATCAAGCGTGTTACTTATGAACTCGAACCAACCTATCGTGTGTCCTTCCGGTTCCTCCAGTCCATCCTCCATAAATTTCATGTCCGGTCTTGCTCTGTGAAGCGCTCTCCTGATCGAATCCCGCATCAGCTTTACCTGTCGGTTCTCTATCGGTTGTTCCAAAAGGCTGAACGTAAAATTGATATCCGTCCGCTCGTTGGTCTTTATCACCTGTGGGCGTTGTTCCATCGGATACTTTAATTTTGCCTGCTCCATCGGCATATCTTTGAAGGCTTGGGGAAGCATAATCCGCATTTTGCCATCAAACAACTGTGCTTCCTCAAATGTATAAAGCTCCTCTTTTATGAAGATTCCCTCCTCAATGTTACCTTGAATGCCCTCCTTATGGGCGTTCATCACCTTTATTATTTTTTCATCCGTATAACTCATCCCTGCTCCTGTCCGCATATGCACTCTGTCAATATGCTCCCGTACTCCTTTTGCGCTCTTTCCGACTCAAAGCCTCGTCCGCCGATGCCGGAGCAATCCCGTCCTCGAAGATTTTGTCGAAACCTGTAATTTAATAATACTGTTTTTCCCCCAAACAAAACATGACGTTTCATGAAAAATTTTTTTTCATGAAACGTCATGTTCCATCATGCTCTGTATTGTATTATCTG
>CAMWYL010000182.1 GCA_947178465.1 uncultured Lachnospiraceae bacterium
GTATTAACGAGCTGTCGGATAAGCTGCACGCCGCGCTGGAGGAAATCACCCGACGCAATGCACTCCTTGAGGATGAGATTGCCTTGGAGCGGGAACGGGAACGCAGAAGGCTGTTGTTCTTTTCTGGGGTATCCCATGAACTGAAGACACCAGTTGCAACGGTTATCGGACAGCTCGAGGGTATGCAGGCACAAATCGGCGTCTACAGGGACAGAGAAAAATACCTCGCGCGCAGTGTGGAAATCCTGCAATCCCTGAACAGCCTGATTCGGGAGGTGCTTTCCATTTCCCATCTTGACCTCGAAGCGCGGGCAGCGGCAAGTCCTGTCTGCCTGTCGCAGCTCATAGATACCGTGATTGCCGATTATTCGGACTATGCCGAGCTTTCCGCAATTGCCGTTGTCAGGGAGACCGTGCCGGATATTCAGGTATATGGCGATGCGGCGCTTCTGAAAAAGGCGCTTGGAAATATCATCGGAAACGCCGTCCTGCATTCACCGGAAAACGGCATTGTGACAATAACACTTGCCCGCACGGGCGGCAAAGCAACGCTTTCCGTATGCAATGAGCCTGCCCATATTGACGAGAAGCATCTTCCCCATCTGTTTGAGGCCTTTTACCGCGTTGAGCGTTCTTCCGAGCACGGAAGCGGATTGGGGCTGTATATTACACGAATGATTTTGGAGACATACCGTATTCCTCATTCTATCGGGAATACGGAAAATGGCGTGTGCTTTTCTGCCGTTTTTGAGGATGTTGAGGGGATTTGAAATGATGGAGCATAGGCATTGCCATTTCAGCATAAGATTATGATACATTCCCGTCAACCGCCTGCAAATTTATCATAGCAATAATTTGGTTCTGCATATCCTTAACCGTTTCAATTCTAATCCTGCCAATATTGTTTCTTATCATTTCAAAATCCATATCGGGAAACATTCTTTCACAAAAGCTGTTTGTTTCGGGAGATGCCCCCATTAAGGCTGTTACAAGAGAATTCGCGTCAAATTGTTTCAACGTTTCTTTCAGTTCCTTTTCAGGGATTGTAGAAATCTGCTCAAAATCAGTTATCCTCTGTGGCTGTATCTTGGGTTCTAATATATCATTTATCGTGATGTCATATAATTTGGAAATTTTCAGCAAAATCTCTAAGTCGGGAACAGATGTTCCTGTTTCCCATTTTGAAACCGCCTGCCTGGATATGTCTAGTTTTTGCGCTAAATCATCTTGTGTGTAATTGTGGCTTTTACGCAGAAACTGTAAGTATTTCGATATAATATTCATATTCATAAAAATCACTCTCCTTATTGCAATTATAAGGCATATGGCAATAAGAATAAAGAATTTGATAAGTGCTAAAAAGCAACTATCCGTTGCATACTTATCTTATTCCTGTTCCTTTTGATTACCTCCACATACACCAATTCCATCAACTCCAAAAAGCAGTATCAATTCCAACTCCTTTGACAAGAAAATCGGTTAGTGTGTCGGCAATCTTATCTGCATCTTTAAAGTCTAAAGAGCCCGCTTCTGCTACATACAGCCCAAAACCATCTTCTCCATTTCCGTAGAAATAAAGCAAATCGCCCAGATCATTTCCAATCAACCAAATCCGGTCAATAATACTATCATAAATGGGAGCTGAATATATTTTGTATTCTCTGTATTTCTCTAATGCATGTTGTGCAGAAAAAATCCAAAGGGACAATGTATAATCCTTTACTTTTACTTCAAACTCTAATCCAACGTTTTCTTCTTCGTCACTTGCCTGTCCTGAAATCGACTTTAAAAATTCAATATAATCTTCCGGCAAATCAATTGGGGAGGTTTCCACTACCTGTTTCACAGCATCTTCCCCACCATAACTGGGAACTCCATCGACAATTTGTATCCTATCATTCAGATTCTCTAAAATATTCATATAATAACTCCTCCTTTGCAATTGGTAATGTAAAGTTTTACAGTCCTATTTCTATAATTAAACCCTCGCCGCTGATAAGGTTTATCTCGCTATATTTCTGCTTGAAACAAATTTCCAAAATTTCTTTCATCCTGAAAAATTCCATAAATATATGCAGAACTTTCAAGATATAATCCCGTTTCAGTATCTGTGAGCTTATCAAAAGTCTGTGAGTTGTAAAAAAGCAGCATCGCTTCATCATACTCAATCCGCAAGTCCTTAACTATATATTCAATAATATCTTGAATATTATACTCCATTAACTGTTCCTGCTTTGTCATAATAAGACACCAACTTTCCCCCATTCTTTTCGCAAATCACCAGCATATCATCAAGCGCATCCTCAAGTGACAGTGTATGCTCAACATCATAATTTTCTTTTAGAAATGCTATTGCTCCATACTCAAAAAGAAACTGAAATGCCTTTTTCATTGTGAGATTATGCTTGCGCGCGAATTCACTGACACAAGCAACAACATAATTTATTTGTTTTCTTTCCTCGCTCATAATATGCCCCCCTTCACGATTAATAATAGTATAAATGATACTCAGATGTTCAAATAAGAATATATTTCAAAAAGTCTGCAGTTCTTTTTTCATTCGTTATTTTCCTACAAATTTATTTCATATTATACCATTATATCATTACGTTTTCCATTGATTTTATGTTTTTCACGCAACATCCCTCTCCGGATAAACTCCACATAAAATACACCCAAACTCCGGACACTTCTCCATAAATCTATGCTAAAATCGTATTACCGGTTGAAAACGGCATGCTTATTTTTTTGACAAAACAATCATAAAAGGAATGGAGATTACTATGAAAATCGACGTCAATCACATTACCATGATATACCCGTCCGGCAAAAAGGCACTGCAGGACGTTTCCATCCGCGCCGAGAGTCCCGGCTTCATCGGAATCCTGGGGCCAAACGGCGCGGGGAAAACAACACTGATGAAGCTGTTGATTGCAGGACTTCTGCCTACCAAGGGTGAAATTCTGCTCGATGAAAAGCCCTTGCTTTCGCAGGAAAAATATCTGAAATCACAATTAGGCTATCTGCCGCAGAGCTTCGGTTTATATGAGGAGTTGACGGTATGGCAGTTTCTGGACTATATGGCCGCGCTCAAAAACGTAAAGAGCAAAGCGGCAATTGATGAGGTTCTGGCGCAGACAAGCATGACGGAACAGAAGCGGGTGCGCATCCGCAATCTCTCCGGCGGTCAGCGGCAGCGTGTCGGTATCGCACAGGCACTGTTGGGCGACCCGCAGCTCATTATTCTGGATGAGCCCACGGTCGGTCTTGACCCTGAGGAACGCGTGAAGTTCCGCAATATTTTCTCGGAAATGGCGCAGGATAAAATCATCCTGCTTTCCACACATATTGTTGAGGATGTACAGGCAGTCTGCAACCGTGTCCTTGTCATTCACGGCGGGCAGGTTCTCTTTGACGGACTTCCCTCCGAGCTGATTGCACAGACTGAGAAGCATGTTGGCGTGTATCTCTCGCAACCAAACGCTCCTGCTCCCGAGGGTTGCCAAATTGTCTCCAAAATTCATACCGCGGAGGGAATCCGGTGCCGAGTCGTGGCGGAGCAGCTTCCCGCTTATGCACAGTCTGTCGAACCGTCGCTTGAGGACGCTTATCTGTACTGCATTCACAGAGATAACACTGAGAAAGGAGAGGCCTAAAATGTTTTCCAAAAAATTATCTTCCGGAAAAATATTAACTGGAAAACAATTTCCAGGAAAATTGTTTTCCTTATATCGTGTGGAGCTTCGACGGCTGCTGTTATCCAAAACGGTATGGATCATCACTGTTTTATGCCTGTTTGCACCGCTTCCGGGGTATCTCCTGCCTTATTTCAGTGATTCCCGCACTATGTCAGGACGTTATATCGCCAATCCCGTATTGGCGGGAACCATGATTGGAGCCGTACTCTGGGCCATACTTACGATTATGGAGGCTGACCGGCTGCATCGCAGCGGCGTCAGCGTGTTAGCAGATGCGGTCGCCTCCCCTGTCAGTCTGTCGACTGCAAGAACCTTGGCGTTATTGACCATAGCTATGCTTGTGACTGCTGTTACCGCGTTGGTCTGGCTTCCCTATACGGCGGTCAAAATAGCATATCTGTTCTCGGCAAAATTTTATTGTGCAAATTTTGTTATACTGATGCTGCCCACATGGTGGATCTCGATTCTGTTCGCGGACGCCCTTTACCGGATTACGCGCCGTGTCGAGCTTTCCGTCATGCTATATGTCGGATTAGTCTGCGTAAATATCGGTGGTATGGTCTTCTACGATTATTTTACGCGTTGGCTGAGTCCCCGCATCATCTCCTACTCAGACGGATTTTCCTCTATCTGGCCGTTGCGCATTGCATTTTACACACGAATCATCTGGGTCTGTCTTTCTTTCGGATTTTGGCTGATTTCAATCCTGTGCGTCCGCAGATATCAGCGCGGGCTTGTCTTTTCGTTTGTGCGGGGTCTGAGACGGATTTCTGTCCTGCTGCCCGCCCTTCTTCTGGTCATTGCCGGAATATCCTTATGGCACTTCCAGCCCTTTATTGACCACGGCCCGAATGAGTATGTTTTTACCACGGATACCGGGAACGAGGACGACGAAGCATCCATATCCTTAATCAAATCGATTCGCTACAGCATCCGGACTGACCCTGCGTTCGGGCTGCTCTACGGAAGGGCTGAATACGATATTCAAAGCCCCTATCAGGGCGAAACTTTGCTGGCAATGAGCCCCGGCTACAAAATCACCAAAATGACCTATGGTGACTCAGAGGTTGCGTTTCGGACCGTAGAGGAGGATATGAACGGTTGGCGTCCCACCTATTTTGAGCTTCCACAGGAATATCATAAGACGCTGGTAATCGAATATGAGGGTTTTCCCACGATTTCCCGCGCTTCGGCATTGTACCGCGCGGAAGACTGCATTGACCCCAATTATATATCGCTCTCTTCCGCATCGCTCTTTCCCAGGCTGAACAATTACTATACTCCTCAAAAAGCCGCAGCGGTGGACATCACCATTCCCGCGCATCTGACACCACTTTTAAATTATGCTCCGATGAGCAATTTTGTCGATAACGGGAACGACACTAAGACATGGAGCGCTGTATGCCCCGGCTATGTTATGAACTTTACGGCAGGCGATTATGTGATTGACACGATTTCCGTCGATGATTTAGACATTGACTTTGTTTATGGCAAGACATACGAGAGCATCGTCGAAGAAAGCAATGTCCGACAGGCGATCGTTGATGTCTTTACCTACTGCGGTGAGCATTACGGCAAGCTTCCGTGGGCGAAAGACAATCGCCTTTTGCTGCAACAGAGAAGCTCCATGGTTATGGGTGGATATGCGCTCCCGGGCGTATCACAGTGGTTTGAGACGGTGCTTTCTCCTGATACCCTGGGCGACCCGAATAAGGGTGCCAGTGCAACGGAGGTTTTCATCCATGAAATGATCCATCAGTGGTGGGGCGGGCTCGGGCTGGACTGCACAGAGGAGGAGCTGTGGAGCTCAGAAGGACTGACCGTCTATTCCACCTACCGGCTGGTCAAGGAAACCTACGGCGACGCCTATGCACAGCAGTATTATGTTGATGTGTGGGAGGACGCCGTAGAGATGCAGAATCGAAGCTTCTACAACCGCCATCCCGAGTATGTTCCGCTGCTGCCTGACCTGTATCAGGCTGAGCTGAATCTGTCCAACAGCGGCATTAACCACTATAACCGTATGCCGCTAATGATTTTAAAAGCGCAGGAGCTGGTCGGCGGCGAGGAAAAAATGGATGCGATTCTGCGACAGATTTATGCCGATCGGGATTTGTTTAACCAAAATTATTTCAGTTATCAGGATTTTCTGCGCTACTGCGGATTGACGGAGGAGGATTTGTATCTTGAGTAAGGTTTTTTATTATGAATTAAAACGAATGCTTTTGAATAAAGTATTTCTTACAATGCTGCTTGTGAACGGCCTGTTCGCCTGGTTTATCCTGTCAACGGACATTATCCGGGGCATTGCGTATACCGCGCCCTTTTCCGGCTGGAGCTACTGCGCCTATCTCGGGAAAACTCTGCCGCTTGCAATGGTGACAATTCTGCTGCTGCTCTCCGCCTATTACGGCAGGAAGCAAAAGCAACTTGAGGTTCTGACCCTTGCAACACCTGTCACGGCCGCGCGCCAGATGCTGCTGCGGACTGCGGCGGCGGGCGTATGCTTTGTACTGATTTTCCTGCTGATAACCACCCTTGCCGCATTCTTCTATCGCGCGTTTTTCCGGTATACGGATTTTGCGATGTTTTTCCTGCCGTCGCTTTTGATTGCGCTGCCCTGCTTTTTCTTCCTGACCGGGCTGGGGCAGCTGCTTGCAAGCCTCCACCGGGGCATGCTTTACGCACTGATGCTGATTGCCTTTATTGTCGCCTACTGCGGCATCCAAACGGCATTTGACCTGTTTGGCGCGGGATACTTCTCGGCCCGTCCGCTGATGCTTTCCGTCGGCGCCGACGGCGAACCGGCCTTTATGTTAAGTGCTGCCTTCTGCGCGGCACGGCTGCTGTATCTTGCCGCCGGAGCTGTATGCTTTTATTTTACGACCGTCCTTATGGCCCGAAAATCGCGAAAAGCCTAAAAAACGCAAGCTCGGTAGCTTGCGTTCAAAGAATTTATGACGCAAGCGTCATAAATTCTTTCTCAAATGATTTACGTTGTCGCAATTTTCTAAAGGGATTAAGGTGTCAAAAGGTATTATTCTTTTTTCAATGAGGCAGATTGCACAAAA
>CAMWYL010000183.1 GCA_947178465.1 uncultured Lachnospiraceae bacterium
TCCCGCGACCCTGTAGTCAATCTGAAATACCATTTTGTGGTTACGGCAGCATTTGTGACAAGACTCTGTATTGAGTCCGGCATGGAGTTGGAGCAGGCTTTCCGCCTGAGTGACTTCTATATTTTAAAGCTCGACAATCTCCATACATGCCAGGCAGTTATCAATCTTCACGACCACATGGTTCTGGATTTTACCGGGAAAATGCGGATTCTGACAAGAAGTCAGGGGATGTCCAAGCCAGTCACAATCTGTATCGATTACATTTACGCCCATATCAAGGAGCGGATTACAATTGAGGAGCTTGCTGACTACACGGCTTTGTCCACAAGCTATTTATCACGCCTTTTCAAAAAAGAAACAGGCGTATCCGTGAGCGATTACATCCGTGAGAAAAAGATTGAGAAGGCACAGCATCTGTTAAGGTTCTGTGATTACAGCCTGATAGAAATCACAAACTACCTTTCGTTCTCTTCACAAAGCCATTTTATACAATTGTTCAAGGATTTTACAGGCATAACCCCTAAAAAATACCGTGACCTTTATTCCTCCTCTACCTGGAATGTCACAAATCCCAAAAAAAGGGATACTGTCCAGTCTTGATGACAGTATCCCTCTTTCTTTATCCTTTGACACCACCAAGCGTCACACCCGCAATAATGTATTTCGAGAGAATCAGATATACAAGAATGATTGGAACAATTGCCACCATAATCATCATATATATTTTCCCCATATCACGGTTCATGTAATCGGCTCCTCGAAGGAGGGCAATGAGGATTGGCACCGTCATCTTATCCTTTGACTGTATCACCAATGCGGGAACAAAATAATTGTTCCATGACCCCACAAAGGTAAAGATTGCCTGCACCGCCATTGCCGGTTTCATGATCGGAAGAACAATCTGGTTAAAAGTACGAAACTCCTTTGATCCGTCAATTCTTGCCGCCTCAACCAGTGAAAGCGGAAGCGACGACTGCTGATAACTGTACATAAAATAAAATACAGATGGTGATGCGATTGACGGAATAATCAATGGAAGCAGGGAGTCATACATACCCATTTTCGTGACCAACCGCAAAAAGCCCATTGCCGTAACCTGCGTCGGCATTACAAGGATTGCCATAATAAATGTAAACGCGACCTTTTTTAATTTAAAATCATATGCATAGAGCCCATATGCGGTCAACGCGGAAAAATAGGTACAGATTGCTGCCGAGCTGCCGGAAACAATCAGGCTGTTTATGATGCCGCGTACCATCGGAAAGGTTCCGTCATTTGTAACATTCTTTAAATTCGTCCAAAAATGTCCTCCGGGCAGCGCCGAAAATCCTTTCTGCAAGTCCGCATGGGAACGTGTCGAATTAACAAGCAGGATATAGAAGAAAAACAAACACATAAATGACAGAATGACAAGTACCACATGCGCGAAAACAGTGCGAAAACCGTTATATCCTTTTGATTTCATTATCTTATCTCCTTCCCATCTTTTTATTCTTTTTGGATGCTGCCTTTGATCCATCCGGATCATCGTCATTTGTTATACGATATACAATGAAGCACAGGATACCGCTCACGATGAACAGATAGACGGACAACGCCCCCGCCATGCCATAATTCTTGCTCTTTAAGTGATTGTTAAGGAACATGATCAATGTCATAGAAGTACGGTCCGGACTTCCCTGGCCGTTGGTCAAAATCTGAGGTACATCGAACATCTGAAGTCCGCCGATAATGGATGTAATTAATGTATAGGCCAGAATCGGACGAATCAGAGGAAGCGTTATGCGGAAAAATCTCTGCATGCTGTTGCAGCCGTCTATCTCTGATGCTTCAAAGATGTCCGGACTGATACCCATAATTGCAGCCATCAGCATAATTGTCGTGTTGCCAAACCACATCAGGAAATTCATTACGCCTACCAACGTCCTTGTTCCAAATACAGTTCCCATAAAATCAATCGGATTATCCGTAATTCCAAGTGACAGCAAAATGGAATTGATTGGTCCCTTGTTTGAAAACAATGTAAAGAACAGCATTGCAAATGCGGATGCCATAATTAAGTTCGGCAGATAAATGACTACCTTGAAGAACTGCTGTCCGCGAATTTTCAGCCGCGCATCTACAAACCACGACGCGAGCAGCAGCGAGATTACAATCTGCGGTACAAAGCCGATAAGCCATAGAACCAGCGTATTTCCCGCATACTTCAGCATATCGGATTTCAGCAGGCTGACATAATTGGCCATTCCGATAAAATTAGGACCAATCTCTTTGAGTCCTGAACGAAAATACTCATAGAAGCTGTATCGGATTGTATCTATCAACGGAATAAGTGAAAAAATAAAGAAACATGCAAAAAACGGAAGTATAAAAATGTATCCCCACTTTGAATAATTTATCTTTTTACTTTTTTGCTTCATAAGCTGCCATCCCCTCTTTCTGATACTGCGGTGCACAAATGCACCGCAGTTGATGTTATTTCTATTCCGGCCACTGAATCTCAGTGATTTCAGGATAGCGCTCTCTGATTGCTGTCTCAAAGTTTTCTTTTGCCTTATCGTAATCAATCTGATCCTGCAAATAATCACCAAACGCATTCTGAATCAGTTCTACACAGCCCTGGTCATATGCTGACAGCGGAGCCATCTTGATTGTGTCTGCACCGGGTGTAAAGTATGTATACGGATTCTGTCCGCCAAGGAAGTCAGATGCAAAGCTGTCGTCGCTTGCTGCTGCCTGCATAACGGATTTTGCATTTGTAAAGTCCGCATACTCCTTTGAAATCTTTGTCAGGTTATCCGTATCAGCAGTCAATGCAAGAATAATCTCCTTTACATGCTGCGGATTGTCTGTGTACTCTGCTGCAAGAACGAAAGTTCCGCCCCAGTTATATGACAACGGTGCATTTGTAACAGCCCATGCGCCTTCCTCGCCATCCCAATTGGGTTTCACCTGTGTATCAATCCCCCATGCCGGGAAAAGGAATGCAAATACCTTGGAGCTTGAGCTCATTGCCGTAAACCAGTCAGAATTCCACTGTCCCTTTACGGCCGGGTCGAAGTAGCCTGCATCCTTCCATTCCTTGGAATCCTTTACCCAGTCAAGAATCTTTTGGTCAACTCTGACAACCGTCTCTCCCGGTGCAACCCATGCCTCTGCCATACTGTTGTTGTATGTACGGAATGTATCCGCATAGCATGAAAAAGTATAATATCCGTTTGCCTTAAGCGCCTCTGCAGTCTCCTTCATGGTCTCCCAGTCCTTCGTCCTCTTGCCAATCTCCACAGGATCGTCTGTGCCGAAAACTTCCATGGCAATATCGCGACGATATACCAGGACACCCGGGCAGGCCTGCCATGTGGAAGCCCTCTGTACGCCATTCTGGTCGCAGGCAACCGTCTTCGTAAATTCAAATTGATCTGCCAGATCCGTATCCGGGTTAATCCCCAAAGACTCAAGCGTCATCGCGGCATCAATGTCCGCATCCGTGTATTTTACAATATAGTCCAGCTCTGCCGCAAAGATATCAACCTTATCATCGGCGGCGGCAGTCAGCTGATTGTTTAATGCCTCATCCAGCTTATCCTGATACACACCATCCTGATTCGGGTTAATAATCCAACGAATTATGGTTCCATCCTTTAAGGTAGATGTGGTGCCGTCTTCAGATGTCTCCACAATCTCCGGGTAAACTGCCGTGATGCGCGTGCGGAGCTCGTCATTGAAGCTGTATATGTTAATTACATTACCCTCTTCTGCCTGTGTGTCACCACCCGCATTCGCCGTGCCGCTTGTCTGCGCATTGTTGCTCACTTTCGCCGTGTCGCCCGTCTGCGAACCGGAATTGCTTCCTCCGCAGCCTGTCAATGTGCTTGCAGCGATGGCTGCCATTAATAAAATACTGACAATTTTCTTTTTCATGGAAATCCTCCTTAAAAATTTGCTATTGTTTTTGTTCCTTTACAGCACCTATTATATCTTGCATCGTACGCGCTGATATACCAAATAAACACGAAAAATGTCAAAATCTTGTCATCATTTGAACTATGACAAATAATATTCAATTTCCGTCTGTGCGCTAAGCAGCTCTGCCGGAATATAATTTTCTTTCACTTGAACGCCATTGACCGTAAGCCTTTTAAAGCCTGCTTCCGCATGCTCCGGATTACGAACCGTGATATGCAGCCGGCAGTTCCTGAAATCCTTGTCTATCTCAAAGCTGTCCCATTCCTTGGGTATTGAGGGCGCTATTCTCAATCCGCCAAAGTCCGGACGCATACCGAGAATTCCCTCAACACACCCCACCATGACAGTCGAAGCAGTACCTGTCAGCCAATGCACATGGGAGCGCCCGAAATGCGGACTTGCTTTTCCCTCCGTGAACTGCCCATAGCAATACGGTTCCAGCTTACGGATTTCCGCCCTGTCATTCCAAGCCGCCGGCGCATTCTCCTTAAAGTAGGAAAACGCCCTTTCCCCATGTCCGCGAAGCGCTTCCGCAAGGATAATCCATCCCTGCGACTGTGAAAAAATACCTGCGTTTTCCTTGACACCCGCATTATAAATAACCGCAAGCGCACCTTCAAAGGCATTCAGGTGATACGGCGGGTCCATAAGAATCACGCCATATTCCGTGTTCAATCTGTCATGCACCATGTCAAGCACTTTATCGGCCTGCTCCTCTGTGGCAAGTCCGCTGATAACTGCCCAGCTTTGCGGGTTCAGCCACATATTCGCCTCTTTGTCATCTCTCCTTCCGATAACCTCGCCTTCCTCCGTAAAGCCTCTGATAAATCTGTCCTCATTCCAGCAAAGCTCCTGTATCAATTCTCCAAGCTCCTGTTGTTTTTCATCAAGGAATGCAACGTAGGCTTCATCCTTCTTATACTCGGCAAACTTTCTGAGAAGCGTCATTGCATAGTAATACTGCAAGGCCACAAAAGAGGACTCTCCATCCTTTCCCAATCTTAAACAGTCATTCCAGTCCGCATAAAGCCCTGCCGGCATACCGTGCGGTCCCAAATGCTTCATCGAGAAATCAATTGCACGTTTTAAATGCTCATAAACGGTTCCTTCTCCTTTATTGGCAAACGGAATCACTTCATCCATAAATGCGAGATCTCCTGATTCTGACACATATTTATATACTGTAGGGAACAGCCACAGTGCATCGTCTGCCCGATACGCCGGATGCCCTGTCTCCCGGACATAAGAAGCATCATCCGGCGTGTCCTCATGTCCGGGATTATGTGTGAATTTCACAAGAGGAAGTCCTCCCCCGTTGTCAACCTGGGCCGAAAGCATAAAACGAATTTTCTCAACTGCCATCTCAGGAGCCAAATGAATAATACCCTGAATATCCTGTACGGTATCGCGATACCCATATCCATTCCGAAGCCCGCAATAGATAAAGGATGCGGCACGTGACCATATAAAAGTCATAAAGCAGTTGTAAGCATTCCATGTATTGATCATGGTATTAAAGGACGCATCCGGTGTCTTTACCTGAAAATGAGACAGTTTCTCATGCCAGTAACCGATCAGTTCATCCAGCTCTTTTGCGCAAACTGATGAAAGATCCTGATAGTCTTCAAGGATTTTATCCGCCTCATCCCTATTCTTCATTCCAAGTATGAATGCAATCTCTTTTGTTTCCCCTGCCTCAAGCGTAAGCGCTGCCGTGATTGCCCCGCATCCGTTTTCGTTGTAGCTCAGTTCTCCTCCGAGATTTCCGTTTATGACACCTACAGGGTTTCCATAACCATGATAAAGTCCGATAAATTTCTCCTTATCGCCGCAATATGAGGCTGCTTTCGCCCCCGCCAGTCCAAAGAAACGGTCAATCGTATGCTTATTGTCAACCTCCTCCCCATCCGCAAGACCGTCAAGATTGCCGTGGATTGTCTGCCGAATGCAGTTTTTCTCAAAGGCTGTTCTCGTGATAAACATGGAATATTGAAGGTTTACCTGATCCTGCTCATAGTTGTTGTTATTCGTAAACTCCGCATAGCCTGTGATATTCAGCTTCCTTACCGAACCGGAATTGTTTGTCACTTTCAGGTTCCACACCTCATGAGACTTATTAAGCGGTACATAATAGAACACTTCTGAATGAATATCGCTGTAATCCGCCTCCATTCTTGTGTAGCCCGTTCCATGATGGCACTTGCTCCGATAGGTCGCCAAATCCTTTCCGACAGGCTGCCATGATGCTGACCAGTAATCCTTACTGTCATTGTCGCGAATGTATATATACCGTCCCGGCTGATCAAAGCTGTTAAACACATAACGAAGGATCCTGCCGTTTGCCCCTGACTTCGCGAAGCTGTAACCACCCGCATTATTGGAAATAATCGCACCGTATTCAGGGGACCCCAGATAATTTGCCCATGGAGCCGGTGTATCAGGCCTTGTAATCACGTACTCTCTTTTTTCATCATCAAAATAACCATATCGCATTCTCTGTGTCCTCCTAAATTCCTAATGTCACATCCATCACATGTACCGTATTGTCAAGCGCCTCTATGCTTTCCTTGCTCAGACAAGTCATATCTTCCAAGGCCTTGCCGTCACACACGGTTTCTACAATCCGATACTTCCCATAAGGAAGCTTCTCAGGATTGTGATATCTGATTAAGAAAGTCTTTTTTTGAAAATTGAGCTTTATCGCCGCATTTCCCTCTGCGTCAAACTGTTCCGCCATCAGCTTGGGTGCAAGAACCAGATTCCCAAGTTCTCCTTTGATTCCATACACCTCTGTAATCA
>CAMWYL010000184.1 GCA_947178465.1 uncultured Lachnospiraceae bacterium
TCGGAACGCCGCCCTGCCCCCCGCCCCGGCCCGCAATTCCTTTAATCCGTTTCAGCATCCGGCAAACGATATGACGACAGATACGATCACGACGCATTTTGATTATCATTCCATTGATCATAATCTGTTGAAGCTCGATATTCTCGGGCACGATGATCCGACCATGATTCGTATGCTTCAGGATTTGACAGGGATTGACCCGACTGCAATTCCGCTGGATGACAAGGATGTCATGTCGTTGTTTCAGAATACCTCGGCACTCGGCATTACGCCGGAGCAGATTGGCGGTTGCAAGCTTGGCGCACTGGGAATACCGGAGTTTGGTACGGACTTTGCGATGCAGATGTTGATTGACACACAGCCGAAGTATTTCTCTGATTTGGTGCGTATCGCGGGGCTTTCTCACGGCACGGATGTGTGGCTTGGCAACGCGCAGGAGCTGATTAAGAGCGGGCAGGCGACGATTTCCACCGCAATCTGTACCAGAGATGATATTATGACCTATCTGATCGGCATGGGATTGGATTCGGAGGAGTCCTTTAAGATTATGGAGGCAGTGCGAAAAGGAACCGTCGCGAAGGGAAAATGCGATAAATGGCCGGAGTGGGAGGCAGACATGCTGGCGCATGACGTTCCCGACTGGTATATCTGGTCGTGCAAGAAGATACAGTATATGTTCCCGAAGGCGCACGCGGCAGCGTATGTCATGATGGCGTGGCGTATCGCCTACTGTAAGGTGAATTATCCGTTGGCGTATTATTGTGCGTTTTTTACGATTCGTGCGTCCGGTTTTTCCTATGAGCTGATGTGTCTGGGGAAGGAGACGCTGGAACGCTATCTTGCGGACTATAAAAAGCGCTCCGATACGCTGAGCAATAAGGAGCAGGATACGCTCAAGGATATGCGTATTGTACAGGAGATGTACGCGCGGGGCTTTGAATTTCTGCCGATAGACATTTTCCGTGCGCATTCCAGAAACTTCCGGATTATCGACGGAAAGATTATGCCGTCCCTGAGCAGTATTGACGGTCTTGGTGAGAAGGCGGCCGACGCAATTATGGAGGCGGCAAAGGACGGACCGTTCCTCTCGAAGGATGATTTCAGAAGCCGGACTAAAGTCTCTAAGACGATTGTGGATCTGATGGGCGATCTGGGGCTGCTCGGTGACATCCCGGAATCCAATCAGATCAGCCTGTTTGATTTGGTGGGATAGAAACATAAAAACAGCAAGAATTTAGAAAAATTTTTGCTGTTTTTTTTGTGCCTGAAATTACGAAATGTGGTATGTGGCAACGGGAAATGAGCAATATCTTGCGTAAGTGTTCTCCATGTATTGTGCAAATAGCCATGGCGATGCATTTTTCGACAAAAATAAAAGCTTGTTATTTCGAAAATTTTCATGTAAAATGAATGGGAAGTGGTGAAAAGTGGAACGAAGTGGCGTAAAGTGGTGGTGATTGGCATGTTTATGGGCGAGTACAATCATACAATAGACACCAAGGGCAGGCTGATTATCCCTTCTAAATTCCGCGAGGTACTTGGAGATGAGTTCGTGGTGACGAAGGGGCTGGATGGCTGCTTATTTGTGTACGAGAACACGGAATGGTCCGCTTTTGAGGAAAAGCTGAAGGCTTTGCCGCTTATGAACAAAGAATCCCGTAAATTTGTCCGTTTCTTTCTCGCGGGTGCGGCGAACGTTGAGGTGGACAAGCAGGGAAGAATACTGATACCGTCGGTGCTGCGGGAGTTTGCGGCGTTGGATAAGGACGTCGTTTTAGTGGGCGTTGGCGGACGAATCGAAATCTGGGGCAGGGATCGCTGGACGGATGCTTCGGAATATGACGATATGGATAATATTGCGGAGCACATGGCAGAACTGGGCTTAATGATTTGATAAGCACGGAAAAATTGCATGTATGGGAAAGGCATGGTTGTAGAGATGGAATTTAAGCATACCTCGGTACTATTGAAGGAAACAATTGAATCATTGGAGATAAAGGCAGATGGCGTATATTTGGACGGCACACTCGGCGGTGGCGGACATGCATATGAGATTTGCAAGAGACTTGGGGATAAGGGCAGGCTTGTGGGAATTGATCAGGACGCCGATGCGATAGCGGCGGCGGGAGAACGGTTAGCCGAATTCGGTGATAAAGTCAGCATTATCAGAGATAATTTTTGTAACGCGCGGGAGGTGCTCGGCGGGCTGGGCATTGCGCATTTAGACGGAATCGTGTTGGATTTGGGTGTTTCGTCCTATCAGCTTGACGCAGTGGAACGGGGATTTACCTACAAGTACGATACGCCGCTTGATATGCGTATGGATCAACGACAGAAGATCTCTGCGAGGGATATTGTAAATACTTACAGCGAGCTGGAACTGTATAAGATTATCAGGGATTACGGGGAGGAGAATTTTGCAAAGAATATTGCAAAGCATATTGTGGCGGCAAGAAAGGAAAAGCCGATAGAGACCACCTTTGAGCTCAATGAGCTGATCAAGGCGGCGATACCGGCCAAGATGCGCGCTGTAGGCGGGCATCCGTCAAAACGGACGTTTCAGGCGATTCGCATTGAATGTAACCACGAGCTTGAGGTACTACAGAATTCATTGGAGGATATGGTCAATATGCTGAACCCGGGAGGGAGGCTTTGCGTTATAACGTTTCATTCTCTTGAGGACAGAATCGTTAAGCAGGCGTTTCGCGAGCTGGAGAATCCGTGTACCTGTCCGCCGGAGTTTCCGGTGTGTGTATGCGGAAAGATTCCCTACGGCAGTGCAGTGCCGAGAAAGGCCATCTTACCATCGGAGGAGGAGCTTGCGGAGAATTCGCGCTCTAAAAGCGCAAAGCTGAGGGTTTTTGAGAGAATATAAATATGGAAAGGCATGGTTAGCGGAATGGACTACAATTATATAGACGGCAGCGCGGTCAGGAAAGCGGAGGCGGCACCTGTAAGAAGGGAGGTACGCAGACCCGCGCCGCAGGGCACGCGCAGGGGGCAGCCGAATCGACATCGACGTGCGCACAGCCGCCGGCAGGTCAAGGCAGCGCCGATGAATGTGGGCTATATTGCCGTTGTGATATGTGCGCTTGCCGTTACCTGCGTTGTACTGATATCCTATATCGGCTTACAGTCGGCGATTACCGGTCACATCAATAACATTTCCAAGCTGGAGAGTGAGCTGAACGATTTGAGGCTTTCAAATGACGAGTTGTATATGAAGATTATGAGCAGTGTGGATTTGGAGGAGATTAAGAGAATTGCGGTAAATGAGCTTGGAATGAAATACGCCAAAGAGGGACAGGTTATCACCTACTCCGGCGAGGGAAGCGATTATGTGCGGCAGTATAGTGATATTCCCGAATAAAGAAGCCACAGACGGGAAGTGAGGACGGATGGCAGAAGCGAGGAAAAGAAGAAAAAGAAGAGTACAGTATAATTACCGGAAGGTTAAAACAATGAAGCTGGCAGTGATGATGATTATCATTCTGTTGGCTTTTGCGGGGTTAGGGGTACGTCTGTATGTGATATCGCGAGACCATCAGGACAACTATCAGAAGAAAATCCTGTCGCAGCAGCGTTATGACTCCACAACGCTGCCGTTTAAACGCGGGACGATTACGGATGCAAACGGTACGATACTGGCAGTCAGCGAAAAGGTTTACAATGTCATTCTGGATTGTAAGGTAATGCTTTCCGATGAAAAGAGCAAGGAACCGACGCTTGCCGCGCTGGCAGATTGCTTTGGGCTGGACCGCAGCGAGCTGAATGCCTATGTGGCGGCGAACCCCAATTCTCAGTATTATGTTCTGAAAAAGCGGCTCACCTATGAAGAGATTGAGCCGTTTCTCAATCAAAAGGCGGAGCACAACGAGGCAGCAGCCAAGGATAAGGAGAAGAAGCTCGGCACCATCAACGGCGTGTGGTTTGAGGAGGAATATATCAGACGCTATCCGAACAATACATTGGCCTGTGATGTGATCGGCTTTACGGGGACGGATAATAACGGAACCTACGGTATTGAGGAATATTATAATGATGTGCTGAATGGCACAAACGGCAGGGAGTACGGCTTCCTGAATGATGACGCGACGCTGGAGCGCACCACCGTGGCCGCAGTGGATGGCAATTCACTTGTGCTGACGATTGACGCGAATATACAGGCAATGTGCGAGAAATACCTGAAGCAGTTCAATGACGAGCATAAGGATGAAGCGCGGGAGGGACTTGGATTTTATGACGGGGCTGTCATTGTAATGAACCCGAAGAACGGGGAGCTTCTGGCAATGGCAAGCTACCCGAATTTTGACCTGAACAATCCGCGGGATATTTCCGAATATTACACGGAAGAGCAGATTGCGGAGATGCAGGAGAACGAGACCTACTTTGACGCCTTAAATGCGCTTTGGCGGAATTTCTGTATTTCGGACACTTACGAACCGGGGTCTACCGCGAAAGCGCTGACACTGGCAGCAGGATTGGAGAGCGGGCGGATTGTCGGAAATGAATCGTATGAATGCGGCGGCGGATTGGATGTTGCAGATCATCATATCAACTGTAATGTGACAACCGGACATGGCACGCTGAACGTCAGCGGGGCGCTGGAGCAGTCCTGCAATGTCTCGTTTATGAAGATGGGCGAGGCCATCGGTGCGACAAACATGCTGAAATTCAACAATATCTTCAACATTGGCCTGCGGACGAATATTGACTTGGCCGGAGAAGCGCGGACGGCATCGCTGGTGTATAACGAGAGTACGATGAGAACGGCGGAGCTTGCAACTTCCTCCTTCGGTCAGGGCTATAACGTTACCATGATAGAGATGGCGGCAGCCTTTTGTTCTGTTATCAATGGCGGCTATTACTATGAACCGCATGTGGTGAGCAAGATTACGAACTCTAACGGAGATACGGTAAAGAATATTGAGCCGAGAGTTTTAAAGCAGACGATTTCGGAGACGACCTCTGCACAAATGCGTCGATATCTGTATGCGGCGGTTGCAGAGGGTACCGGAAAGTCAGCGCGTCCGGCAGGGTACGCCATAGGTGGGAAGACAGGAACTGCGGAGAAGGTTCCGCGTGACCATAGGCATTATGTGGTGTCCTTTATCGGGTTTGCGCCGGTAGATGATCCGCAGGTTGTGATTTATTGCGTAATCAACGAGCCCAATGTGGCTTCTCAGGACCATGCGTACTACGCAACGGGAATTGTGAAAAACATTCTGACGGAGCTGCTTCCTTATATGCATATCAACAGGACGGAGGAAATGACGATTGCGGAGCAGGAGGAGGCAGATAATCTGCTTGGAAATCTTGTCGCACCGGAGCCGGCTGCTCCGGAGGAGAACCCGGGGGACGGGCAAGAGGGCGCCGCGCCTGAGGGAGAGACTCCGCCAACGGAAACCGGTACTTCCGGCGGAAAGCCTTTTAATATCGTAGATCCTGTTACGGGGGAACTGATCAACATAATAACGGGAGAGCCTGCCGAGCTCAATCACGGGGTTGAAGCCCTTCCCTCAGAGCCGGCGGGAACCGGAGGATAGTCGATAGTAATATCCCTTAAAAAAGAATAATAGACTATATTAATTACTTTTTTAAGGACTGCAAATGGTGGTAAAAAACAACGCGGGCAGAAGAAACATGACCATGCAGAAAAAGAAGACCTTTGTTCTGTGCGTGGCGTCCATACTGGTACTGGTGATATTGATGGTACGCCTCGGGTATCTGATGATATTGTGCTCGGCGCATTACTCCGAGCTGGCACAAATGCTGCATGAGAGAGAACGTGACATCAAGGCCGCGCGCGGAAGGATTATTGACGCTACCGGCACGGTGCTTGCGGATAATAAGACCGTGTGTACCGTATCCGTGATTCACAGCCAGATTACGGAGCCGGAGCGGGTGATTGAGGTCCTGAGCAGAGAGCTTGGATTATCAGAGGAATATGTGCGCAAGCATGTGGAAAAATACAGCGCCAGAGAGCGCATCAAGAGCAACGTCGATAAAGAGACTGGAGACCGAATCCGGAATCTTGATCTTGCCGGCGTGAAGGTGGATGAGGATTATAAGCGATACTACCCGTATGGGGCGCTTGCCTCCAAGGTGTTAGGCTTTGCGGGGGGAGATAATCAGGGCATTATCGGCCTTGAGGTTTTTTATGAGGAGTACCTGACCGGCCGGAAGGGACAGATATTGACGCTTACGGATGCCAAGGGCGTTGAGCTTGAGGGCATGGGTGAGCGCAGGGAGGAGCCTGTTGCGGGCAAGGATTTATATATCAGCCTTGATATCAATATCCAGAAGTATGCGACACAGCTTGCAAAGCAGGCCTATGAGACGAAGCAGGCGGCAGGCGTTTCCATTATTGTAATGAATGTCAACAATGGGGAAATCCTTGCGATGGTGGATGTTCCGGAATTTGACTTAAACGAGCCTTTTGTGCTGATTGATGAGTTTGCGGCGCAGCTTGCTTCAGATACAGACGGAGGAGACAACAAACAGGACCTGTTGAATCAAATGTGGCGCAACGGCTGCATCAACGACACCTATGAGCCGGGGTCAACCTTTAAGATTATAACCGCGGCTGCAGGACTGGAATCCGGTGTCGTGACGCTTGAGGACAATTTCTCCTGTCCCGGGTTTATTGTGGTGGACGACAGAAAGATACGTTGTCACAAGGTTGCGGGG
>CAMWYL010000185.1 GCA_947178465.1 uncultured Lachnospiraceae bacterium
GGTCAGAGTCATAGCGACCAGAAATTGCTTGGGGCCCCTCCCGGATATGTGGGATATGAAGCAGGAGGACAGTTGACAAATGCTGTCAAGAAGAACCCTTTTTCAATCCTTCTCTTTGATGAGATAGAAAAAGCCCATTCTTCTATTTTTGATAAGTTTTTACAGATTCTGGGAGATGGCCGAATGACTGACGGACAGGGAAATACGGTTTACTTTTCTGAAACAATTATAATTTTCACGAGTAATCTCGGTATTTTTACAGTCAACGAAAACGGACAGCGGGAGGCAAATGTAACAAGTGAAATGCCTTATCAGGAAATGTCCGTTCGTGTAAAAGAAGCAATCGCGGACTATTTTAAATTGCAGCTTGGCCGTCCTGAAATACTTAACAGAATCGGTGAAAATATTGTTGTATTTGATTACATTCGGCCCGATGTTGCAAAGCTGATCCTGAATTCTCAGGTCAACAAGATTATCAAGAGTCTTTCGGTTGAAAAACACATTGCTTTGACTCTTTCTGACAAAGCAATGGAAACATTGGCGGAACAGGCTCTTGGCAACCTGCAAAATGGCGGCAGAGGCGTCGGCAATGTGGTTGAAAATTTCCTGATCAATCCTTTGTCAAGGTATTTGTTTGATCATGAGATATTTGATAATGCGACCATAACTATTGATAATATTGACGTTGCGGCGCTTCCTCCGGCGGTGGAAGCTTCCATTCAAATTTTGAATTGATGTCCGTTGAAGCAGGCACGGAGGTATAACTGTGAAGATTATAGCTGTTTCACGAAAAGGAATTAATAAGATTGAAAATGAAGACCGTATTGTTGTGGGAAAGACCATTTTAGCCGAAGGCACTTTGTCAAGTGAAATTGAGAGAGGGGTCTTGGCAATTGCCGACGGTGTTGGAGGAAATAATGCCGGTTCGGTGGCTTCACATTTCATTGCGAATAAAATATGTACATTTACGGATATAACAGCAGAAACATTGCAGAAAATCAATGCGGAACTTTTGGCATTATCCATGAAGAAAGCTGAGTACAATGGAATGGCAACAACTCTTTCGGGGATCCTGTTTGCGGAGGGGAAAGCTTGCCTGTTTAGTGTCGGAAATACCCGTGTATATTTTTTGCAGGGAGGAAAATATCTGAAACAATTAACAAATGATGATACTACATTGAATTTTTTGATTGGAACAGGACAACTGACTGCAGAAGAAGCTGAAAGATTTGACAGAAAGAATGAGATAATTGCATGTTTTGGAGGTGGGAGAGCAGACTTGTTCAAGATTGAACTCAGCAATCTGGAATCTGTTACTTCTCCGATATTGCTTACTTCGGATGGCATTCACGACTTTTTGTCTGTTGACCAAATGGAAGATATCATTGGAGAGTATGGATTTACAGAAATGGCTTGTGAAGAAATGATTTCCAAGGCAAGAATGCAGGGATCTTGTGATGATATCAGCATGGTATTGGGATGTATTTAGGTGGAGATTGTGAAGGGGAATGACCCGTTCCTGTTCGGGCAGAAGCTCAAGGCTTGCCTGATACGGGGGCAAAGCCGCTTAGGGGGAAACGGAGTATCCAAATTCGCGGGTTGGATGGGGAGGATAAATGATGAATAATATATCTGTTGCAATGAACAATATTCTTATGGATAATTGTAAGAATACGGATAATATAACGAGTACATAAAAATAATTCATTGATACAGCGCAGGGACAAGCGTATCAAAATGTTGATAAAATTCTTATACAAAGGAACTGGATAATAGGATATAGGATTTCACAGGAGGAATTAAAGGGAGAGGAACGTGCAGATTATAGAATATTGACGGCAGAGTATAAAAGCTCTGGCGTTTTTCTTTTTCCCGGTTGCCATTCATCAGGAAAGAAATTACAATAAATACTGACATAACATGTCAGGTTTTGGACGCTATGATGGTATCAGGAGGGATTGCGAATGCAGGAAAGCAGATTATTTAAGATTGTGTATCATTTACTTGATAAAGGACAGGCTACTGCTTCGGAATTGGCACAAAAATTTGAAGTATCCGTAAGAACCATATACAGGGATATCGATGCCCTAAGCGAAGCAGGTATTCCTGTTTATGCAGAAGCAGGCCGAAATGGCGGCATTCATTTAATGAATGATTTTGTTTTAGACAGAGCAGTATTGTCGGAAGAAGAAAAGCAGGAAATTCTGACAGCCCTACAAAGTATAAACTTTACAAAAAATATCAGCGGCAGTCAGACATTGCAAAAGCTTTCCGCAATATTTCATCTCAGTTCGGAGAATTGGCTTGAAGTGGATTTTTCCAGATGGGGAAATAAAGGAACCGACAATGAGAAATTTGAATTGCTGAAATCAGCGGTAATTCATCAAAAATGTGTAAAAATAACCTATGCAAATTCCTATGGTACAATTCGTGAAAGAATTATCCGGCCGCTAAAAATGTCATATAAGTCCATGGCGTGGTACTTAAAGGCGTACTGTACGGAAAAACAGGATTATCGTATTTTTAAGCTGACCCGTATTATGGATTTGGAGGTTCTTGCAGATGGTTTTTGTAAAAGTTCATTTCCTGAACCGGATGAAGCGTTGAGTCAAACCTACAATACAATCAAATTGCGTTTCCCGGAAAATATGTCATATCGTGTTTATGACGAATTTGACAAAACACAAGTGAGCAGACAGGAAAACGGAGATTTAATCGTTTCGGCAGAGATGCCGGAGGATGAATGGCTGATAGGGTATCTGTTATCATTCGGAACACAGACAGATATTATAGAGCCTGCGTATCTCAAAGAAATTGTGGCGGAACAGGCGAAGAAAATTTACGAGAAATATAAATCCTGACATAGGATGTCAGAAAATTTGCGGTAAAATTTAACCGTAAATTCTGTTTGAGAAAGTGAGAATCCGAAATGAAATATGAATGGAAAAAGCAGGAAAAAGAGATATACGGCGTAAATACAAAGCCTTGCGTTATTGATATTCCCGCTCAAAAATATATTGTTATTTCCGGCAGTGGAAATCCGAATGGCGAAATTTTTTCAGATAAAGTTGCCGCCCTGTTTTCGATGGCTTATAAAATGAAAACAGCATATAAATCACTTGCCGAAAAAAGCCACGAAATAACGGATTATTCCGTATATCCCTTAGAGGGAATATGGAACAAGGCTTCTGAAAAAGAAGGTTTGGTAAAGGAAGAATTGCAATACCGTATTATGATACGACAGCCGGATTTTATTACCGGAGAAATGTTTGATAATGCCTTAGAGGCAGTTAAAAGCAAGAAAGATAATCCGTATCTTGCGGATATTTCATTTGAAACAATCTTTGATGGGAAGTGTGTTCAGGTATTGCATAAAGGAGCGTTTGATGACGAGCCGGTATCATTTGAAGTTATGGATAAATATTGTCTGGAACACGGTTACAGGCGTATGGAAAAAGAACATCGTGAAATATATTTGAGTAATGCCAACCGTACGGAAAAGGCCAACTTAAAAACGATTTTAAGATACAAAGTTACGCGGCTTTGCTGACGGCAGCAACTGCTTTTGTCAGCGTCACGGCAAGTCATTATGATTGGCAATGAAATTCTACACGCTTCACCTGCGCCGTTGACAATTTGTTCCAAATGCGCTAACTTAATACATAAATACATGAAAGCCCGTTTCCTGTGGCGGGCAGGGAGTAGCGCTATGAGAAAAGCCATAAAAAATACCATACTGATCCTGTTGTTTCTGATCCTAAGCGTTTCTACCGCTTATTTGACGTATCTGCACTTTTTCGCATCCGGCGATAAGGACCTTTCCGGGGAGTGGACGGCAAAGCTGGACATGACGGAACAGGTCGCCGTTACCGCGCTTGGCTGGCTGAGGGACATAGAAGCCGTCTCCGTCTCCATGGAGGATATGGAATCCTATATGCAGGAATTAACCATACAAGTCAATTTGGCTTTTGAACAAACCGACCGCTCTGTGGGAACCTTCCACTGCAGTGTATTGCCGGAAAGCTATGATGCCTGCAGGCAGACGGCCTATGAGGCATTTGCCACGGCTTTCCGGGAGCTTTTGGCCGAGCGGCTTCGCATGGCAGGCTATACGGGAGGCACAGACGAGGAGGCCGTTGAAGCGCTTGTAACCGAGACCTTTGGGATGTCTACGGTTGATTATCTGATGACCTGCGGCCCTGCCCTGCTGCCTTCCCTGGAAGAGTTGCAGGACCAATATGACGGCAGCGGCATCTATGAAGCCGCAGAAGGCATTCTGACCAGGCAATATGACGCCGGACAACCTGTTGCCACAAGGACGGAATGTTATATCCGGGAGGATGCCAATCTGATTTTGTTCGAAGAGGACGAATCCGGCCCCCAAGGTCTTCTTTCGGATTATTATCCCATAATATATACTTTAAGACAAACGCAAACCCAATAATTTCTCAATATCCCTCACTTCTTTAGAAAGTAAGCGGAAAATGAGTGGGAAAGGAGTTCAAATGAAAAAAATCCTACAGAAAATAAGTGTCTTTATGTTGTCCGTACTTCTGATATGTTCCGGCCCGTCGATCAGGGCAGCCGCAAGCTTCGAAATCCCCGGGATGTATTACGTACAGACAGATACCGGTGCCACATGCGCTGTAAAAACCATGGATTATGGTTACGCGCACAACACGTACTTCTCCCTGCGGGATATCGCCATGGTTCTTAAGGATACGGATAAAGCCTTCTCTCTGGAAGTCACGAAAAATGCCGTCTCCATGAATATCGGGAATGTCTATACGCCTGTGGGTGTGGAGAATACTCCCTGGGAGAGCGGTGAAAACCCTGATATTTCCCTGCGGCGAAACGAATTCAAGGTAAACGGACAGAAGGTATATTACTATACCTTGATTATGGGACTGCCTTCCGGGCAGTATGATTGTTTTATGATGGCCGCGGATTTGGGTATGATTCTGGATGTGGACATCACTGTTCCTGCGGCAGGCGCTCTGCAGATTCACACGCAGGCTTCTCTCAGCATCTCTCCTGCCGCTTTGGAACAGGACGGGTATTTTTACGGGGTCAACAGTGTGCTGGTGGGAGATGCCTCCACAGGGGAAATCTACTATGGGTATCAGTCCGGTACGCCATACCCCATAGCCAGCACTACCAAGCTTATGACCTGCCTCCTTGTCATGGACGCCATCTCAGCAGGGCAGCTTACGCTTGAAACGCCGGTCACGATTTCGAATGCGGCTCAGACACTGGGGGCCTCAGACGATGGGGTGATTCCCTTAAAAGCCGGAGAACAGATCACTGTGCAGGAACTCCTGCTGGGTGCCCTTCTGCCTTCCAGCAATGAATGTGCACTTTGTCTGGCTGAAGCTGTTGCCGGCTCAGAGGACGCTTTCGTTCAAATGATGAACCGGAAAGCGGCGGAGCTGGGACTTTCCCAAGCAATTTATTATAACTGCCACGGCCTGCCCTCCTACACGGAAGCTCCTGTTCCCTCAAAGCGTCAGAACCGCATGAGTGCGGAGGATATGTTCCGGCTGGTGTCATACCTTTTGAAAGTCTATCCTCAGATTACGGATATTACTTCTCTGGAATCTGCCACGATACAATCTCTCAACCTTGAGGTGCGCAACACCAACCCGCTCCTGCGCAATATGACCGAAGTCACCGGTTTGAAAACCGGAACTACCAACAAAGCCGGAGCCTGCCTGGTCACATCTCTGACCGCAAACGACGGGATTAGGGAGCACGACCTGGTAGTGATTGTCCTTGGCGCCGAGGATTCCATAGAGAGAGCACGCGTCTCGGGACTGTTGGCTGAATATGCCCTGCAGACCTTTTATGCGAACCCGCAAGGAGCGGAAACAGGGGCATCCGGTGGGACTTCCGGGAATTTACCCACACATGCCGAGGCGGCAGTGGATTGGATTCTTCGGACGGCGGAAAAGGAGTAATTTGCCTTCCTTGTGTCGGAAACAGGAACCTTTCCTCAGAGGGCTCATATGATATATTGGAATATATGGCAGGAGCTTTCGGATGGATTTTCTCAACAATGATTATGCGAAAGAGGTGTCCTGTATCCCGCAGGTGACGCAGCGGGAACCCTATCTCAGTGGCAGTGGGGTGATAATCGCGGTGCTGGACAGCGGAATAGATTATTTTTTGCCGGAATTTACGAATAGGAATGGAAAGACCAGGCTGCTTGGCATATGGGACCAGACGGCAAGAGCCGATGCGCAGAACGGTCTGCTGCCGCCTCCCGGGTATCGGGAGGGCGTATTATACACACGGGAAATGATTGATGAGGCACTTTCGCTGGGCCGTGAAAACGGACAGAGGAAAGTGCCTGTTTTAGATTTATCAGGACATGGAACGGCGGTAGCCGGAGTTGCGGCGGGGCGCGATATCGGCATCGCGCCGGGAGCGGAGCTGCTGATTATCAAGCTGGGGAATCCGATGCCGGAGTCTTTCCCGCGAACGACGCAGCTTATGCGCGGCATTGATTATGCGGTAAAGCTGGGGATAGAATTAAACAGGCCGGTAGTGATTAATATCAGCTTTGGGAATACCTACGGCGATCATCTCGGTAATTCTCTGCTGGAACGATTTATTGATAATGCCTCGGAAATAGGGCGTACTGCGATTATCATAGGGAGCGGAAA
>CAMWYL010000186.1 GCA_947178465.1 uncultured Lachnospiraceae bacterium
CTCTAATCCCTGCCCTTTCATGTTTGCATCTAAAACAGCCTGAAAACTGATCTGGTCTGTTTGCCCTGCCATAATATTCTGACGGTAAATGCTTCCTAAATAATACTCACTTATTTTACTTAAAGATGTGAAATCCATCTTTGCTCCTCCATTGCTGTCAAATATTTTTAATCCGGCGGCTCACCCGCCATTCACGAAGCCACCCCAACTCCCCAATTTCCATATCTGCTAGAAACCGGGGAAGCCTGCCCTGTCCGGCTGTGCGTTATTGGTGATATGTAATGGATAGCCTTTTTCACTTTGTTTGATATGCTTTTTCTTTCAATTCATTGAAATCCACCATAATAGTCTTTTTTGTTGTAAAAGACTCTGTATCCCTCTCATCAAGAATACTGATGCATATATTTTTTCCATCAGAGATAGCGTTACGAATACTTTCATCTTGTGATAGCACTAAACTGGTCTTATATAAGGTATCAGCATAAACATCCAAAAGAAAAAACTCTCTGCCGCTTCTTACAAAAAATCCATAGTAATCATCCTGCGTATTTTTACCGTTATATGCCATACGCAAACCAGACAAATTAAGAAAGGTTTTTATCTGGTTATTTTCTATTTTTCCTATCGCACCATAATCTGAAAAATTCCTTAAGTATATGTAACTGCCAAAACAATAAAATTCTACTATCCCATTATTGGAAACAAAATTTCTCAATTCAGAATCAAAATACAGCTTACCAAGTAAATCATAGGTTTTGCCGTCATAAATTTCTATATAGGTATCATTTTCTGCTCCCATATTATTTGCCAGCACATAAATATTTTCGTTGCTACAGGCAAATGCCGTTATCTGCTCACCTGCAATATCTGTAAACTGTTTTTCAATGCAGATATCCATATTCCCGGTATTCTCATTATATTTTCTGATATAAGTTGCTGTAGCCACATCATCTTTCATGGTGCTTAACATATAAATGTCTGTGTTCATTATAAAAACTGCATCCATTGGATAAGAATTAAATTCGCTAAATATCATTTCAGATGTGTCAGAATCAGCGTTTACCATCAAAAGTTTATGTTCGTTTGTATTTAAGGTTACAGGCAGAATAATAGAATTATCAATCACAGCAGGTTTTCCACTTGAAATATAAAATTCTTCCACGCTTACGGTATCTGATTGCTTTTTTGAGGAAAGGTCATATCGTCCAATTACCAAGGCACCATCATCATCAATATAGTTATAAACAACCGCATCATCCAACAAGGCAATCGGTGTATAATTGTTGATATCTCCTATTTCATTTTCCCGACTGGAACACCCAGCAAGCAAAGCCAGCATACAAACCGCTAAAACTAATGTAATCAATCTTTTCATAATATCTTGCCTTCCTGTTATGCTTTGGCTTTCTTTCCAAAACAGCCAAAAGAAAACCTTGCCGTTCACCATGCCGCACCTGCTCCCCGATTTCCATATCTACTGGAAACCGGGGAAGCCTGCCCCGTGCAGCAGCGGCTTATTGGTGAATATGCGGCTGGGCAATTTACTTATCCAGAAATCCTAAAAACTTCTTCCACTCCATGTAGCCCTTCAAATCTCCGTAACTGTACTCTGACTGCATGATATCATTTACGATTTTCACCCAATCCGTCTTTTCCGAAAAGCTCCATGCAGCAGAGCTTCTCTGCTCTGCATTTTTCACGGCCTTTGCGACTGCCGCTTTCAGGACGGTATCCTCAAAACTGCCTTTCCCACTTTCTTTCAGGTTAGCGGTATACGCATACATTTCAGCCGTATCACAGTTCTTCGGGTCTACCTTTGACACATCCACCATCTGCTCTGTTACATTCCCGTCTTTATCCCATGTTTTCACTTTATACATGGGATTGGATGCATCAAAGTCCTGTGTCTTATAAACGGAAATGGATGAACCGCTCACCACATCCGCCCATGAGCTAATCGCAATATCCCCTGAACTTTCATCAGCTCCATGCAGGGTGGCTGTTGCCTGTGCCGCTTCCGCCGCCTGCTTCGCAAAGTCCCCTCCTGCCACATTTCTTTCTGTCTTTCTTGTTTCATACCCTGCTGCCGGGTAGCCTGTTGCTCCTATTCCATTTACATTCATTTTCTTTAATCCTCCATTATCAACAAATATTTTAATGGTGGCTCCTCTGTCAGTCAGAGCCACCCCTGCTCTCTCATAATAAGTCCAAGCAGTTCATCATTACCCCAAAAACTCTAAGAATTTCTTGTAGAATATCAACTCCTGTCCTGCAAAATCTGGATTCGCCGCTGGTGTCAGCGGATTCTCTAATCTATGTATGATCTTTTCAGCCATAGATTTTGCGGAACCCACGCTGTCACCTAAAAATGTGGAACTCAAACCCTGCTGTCCGCTTTCAACGTGCAGGACTAAGGCCGTTGAGATGCGGTTCATCGGAAAAGGATTTACTCCCGTTTCCGCAAGTGCCTTATCCCATGCCTGCATTACTTCGTCAGAACTCTCCGGCCTGAAAGCATTTGTTTCTTTCTTTGTTGCAGCTCTGTTTATCGCATCAGCAAAGTTCCCTCCTGCTACATTCCTTTCTGTCTTTTTGTTTCATACCCTGCTGCCGGGTATCCTACTGCTCCTATTCCACTAATGCTCATTTCTTTTAATCCTCCATTATTTTCCATAAATTCCGCATGGTTTACTTATCCATGAAGTCCCAAAACTGCTTATAATCCAGATAGCCCTTTAAGTTCCCTGCATGGAACTGCATCTGCATGATCTCCTTAACAATATCCATCCAGTTTCCTTTATCAAATAAACTGCCGCTACCCTTTTCGCTGTCATGGTTGGACTTCGCCCCCATAAACGCACTCTGTGCGGTCGGGCATTTACCGCTGGCAGTCAGATGACTGGAATATGCGAACATATCAATCTCATCACAGTTGTTGGGGTCAACCTTTGAAATGTCAACCATCCTTTCCGTCACGTTTCCTGCTGCATCCCATGCTTTCACTTTATACACCGGGTTTGCCGGGTCAAAATCCTTTGTCTTGTACACGGTGACGGAACTGTCATGGTCCCCCATTGAACCGATTGCCTCGCCATCCTCTGGATTTGATATGTACAGCGTGATGCCCTTGCTCTGCGTATTTTTGACATTGCCCATCTGCCCCGCAAAACTGCTTCCCGCTGTGTTCCTCTGTGCCCTTCTTGTTTCATACCCTGCTACCGGGTAGCCTACTCCTATTCCATTTACGTTCATTTCCTTTAATCCTCCATTTTCTAAGACTCAGTTGAAATATTCGACATTTCATCCGATACCGTATCCATTTCAGCATCAGCAGAAGGCATATTGTTATCGGTACCCTGCTTTGAATTCTCATTTGGTGCTTCTGTTGGCTTAGAAATTTCCAAACTCATGGTAGTTTCCATTCCTCCGATACTCATTGTCATTACAAGCACCCTTGAACCATCTGGCCTAACAATAATGTCTGTTTTTGTTTTAGATTCCTGTTTATCTACCTTCTCTGATTCCTTGTCCGCCAAAACCCTTCCATTACTAAAATGGTTCAACGGCTCCGCGTCTGAGTCAAGCAGCTTCGCACTATTGAACTTACTAAGCCATGTCTGGTAGTTTGAGGCTTCAATCCCCATTGCAAGATATTTCCTTGCTGCACTATAATCCGAAGCCGGGATTACAATTTCCCATGCCTTGCTAGGATTGCCGTCATAAGGGATATAGGTAATGCCATCCGGCGTTAAGTATGTAAAGCCCTCATCTTCCCTTTTAAGATTTCCTCCTATTTCAAGCAATGCATATAACCCTGCCGTTCGCCGCTGTGAACAAACTGCATATTTTTGAAATTCATCAACTAATTTATTAAGTGTCTCAATATCCTCTTCCGATGTTAATATTACTGAAACACCTTTTCCCTCGTTTCCGCTGATTGTTAAATAGTTTAATCCTGTCTTGGGATCACGATTTACCACCAATCCGCCTTGTAATGGTATTACCTTTATATCAAAATTTCTTTTTTCTGAAAAATCATTCAGAATATTTTTCAGTTCATCAGTCATCAGTACATTAGATGTCAATGGCTGATCAAAATCCATATTAATTAAGAACTCCATTCCCGTTTTTGCATCTTTTTGTATTGCCATATGATCTTCTCTCATATAACAAGTTTTACCTGTTAGCTTATCAACAATCTCATACGCCGGTACGCCTTCCATATAACTGGCATCCTCAATCTTATACCGCTCCGTTTCGATTGGCAGGTTTAGTTCCTGTGACGCAGATATATCTTTCCTTGAATACACACCCATACCATAAATACTGGCCACATCCCCGCCTACATAATTGTCGCATCCGGAAACGGCATTTGTTTTCCTGCCATTTTCGGAAGCATTCGTACCAACCATATCTGCCATCCTGCTTGCGAATCCTATTCCTGATCTATTCTTTTGCACCCTTCCTGCTTCCTGCCATGCAGGATAGTGTTGGGTGCCAATTCCACTAATGCCCATTTCTAAAAGTCCTCCATTGATATAATTTCGCTGTCATCGTGCTTTATTTGGTGCTATGTAGTTGTGAATCTCCTGCTCAACTATGACTTACTTTTGCAGAAAGTCAAAATATCATTGATCCATTTGCTATACCGCAGATACCCGTCCCAATTTCCAAGTGTTTTCATATCATCCATAAGCGCAGATGCGGCTGAGAGATAATCGGCTTTCTCATGGTAGGAAGCAGTGCCCGCCTTATCCTTCATAATAGCCATACTAAGGAAATTGCTGTCTGATCTGTTCCCGGTATGTGCATTTAACGCAAGCATCTCCGTGTAAGAGCAGCTATTAGGATTCACCTTGCTTACATCTACTGTCTGCTCATATTCATTTCCGTTTTTATCCATGCCTTTTACAAGATAAACCGGATTATCCTCTGAATAATCATCTGCCCTGTATACATTCGCACTTTCCCCTGTCTTCGCATCATAGATAGAAAATAATGCGTCTGGGGCAAAATGTACTACATTTTTTGCGCCGGATGCCTCTTTCACACTCGCACGAAAATCACCCTTCACACTGCTTTCTGCCTTTCCTGTTCCGTACCATGCCGGATATCCTGCTGTCCCAATTCCATTAACACTCATTTTCAAGCCCTCCATTGTCCTCGAATATTAGTATTGCGGCTGGAGGTGGTATGCTTCTACCACCCCTGTCTAATCTGTGTCAGTCTGATGCTGTCACTCAATCTCCATTCCGGAAGTAAAGCATCACTGCCTGGCAGAAAACAAAGCCTTCTGAATATTCTCCTGCCAATATGAGCTGTCAAAGTAGTTCCCGCTTTTGGGCAGATTCTTGAACATATTCATAAGTGCATCATAGGACAGGGAAGATGTATCTATCCATAATTCTTTTCCGTCCTTTGATTTAATTGCAGTACCGTTATCGCCTATGTAAGCAGTCGTGTTGTCATCAAGGTGCTGAATTGTTCCTGTCATTTCTGCAAACTTTTTCAACGGAAACTCTCCCGTTTCCTCGCACATCTTTTTAAACTTTTCAGCATCTTCCCCTGTCATATATGGCTGTTTGCCGTCTATAACATACCATGAAATACCCGTCGCTGAATCTGTATATTTGGGTGATGTCAACGCCCATTCGTCCAATGTCTTGCCTTTGTACCATACGGTAAGTTTCTTGTCGTCTGCGCCTGCGTCCGTTTCCGTAACATCTCCCAAGCTACCTTGCTCTTTTATAGATCCATTTGACACCCTGCTATTAAGTGCTTCGTATATATCCTGCACATTGGCATTCTGCCTTGTACCTTCGGGAGCGGATGCCTCCACTGCCTGTTTCTGCGGGTAAAACTGACCAGCCTTGCTCCTGTTGTATTTATTCGTTGATATATTGTTCTGATAATAATTCTGTCCTATTCCATTTATGCTCATTTTCAAATCCTCCAGAAAATATTTTAACGGCGGCTCCTCTGTCAGTCAGAACCACCCCTGCTCCCTTGAAAAAAGTCCGAGCAGTTCGTTACTAAAAGCAAAAACACATTTTCTAACTTCCCCTGTCACCAATGCACATGACCAACACCTCCTTTCGCTGAAATTATCTGCTCCGCGAATCACCAGTCTGCCAGGAACCGGAGAATACCGCCTGCCCTCTTGTGATATGCGTCCTATAACTTCTCCAGCTTCTCCAAAAACGAAACATAAAACTCCCTTTCTTTGATACGGGCCTGCTCCGCCTCTATGGTTCTATACGCAGGCGCCAGAGGATGATCTAAATCGTATAGTGCCTGCTTCGTTGCCCGGATGGCAGATCCTACTGTACTTCCCAGAATATCCGAATAATCGGTTTCTCCCCTGAGCATTTTGGTGCATCTCTGTACCATCATCTGCGATATATGGCTCATCATGCCGTTTTTCTTGATTCCCGCGCCGTTCGCATTTACTTCTTTCGCTGCCTCCATCCATGCATCCTTTACCTCCTGCGGGGCATGCGGGCCAACCATCTCAAAGGCTTTTTCATCATAATCAGTTGTTTTATCCTGGGCCGCCTTTTCTTCTACTATTTCCTTAAATCCCGCAGCCCCGGACGTGGCATTTTTTTCTGCCTTCCTTGTCTGATAT
>CAMWYL010000187.1 GCA_947178465.1 uncultured Lachnospiraceae bacterium
TATCATAGAAGACCTTCCAAAAGGCTATTTACAGAAAAATTTTCACATTCTCGGTTCTGCCCATATTTATACGCGTATTGTTATATTGCAGTGCATGCAACTTTATACCTGCGGAAGTCCCTTAAATCCGACCTCCAAATCCGCATCCGTAGGAATATAATCTGACATTTCACCATTGTTAAACTTCTCGTAGGCTACCATGTCAAAATATCCCGTTCCGGTAAGACCGAATACAATTGTCTTCTCCTCTCCGGTCTCCTTGCACTTGAGCGCCTCGTCAATCGCCACACGAATCGCATGGGAGCTTTCCGGCGCGGGCAGAATACCCTCCACTCTCGCAAACTCCACTGCCGCCTCAAATACAGCAGTCTGCTCTACGCTTCTTGCCTCCATCAGGCCGTCATCATACAGTTGGGACAAGGTGCTGCTCATGCCGTGATAGCGAAGTCCCCCTGCATGATTGGCGGACGGGATAAAGCCACTCCCCAGCGTATACATCTTGGCCAGCGGGCATACCCTTCCGGTATCGCAGAAATCATACGCATAGCGTCCTCTGGTCAGGCTCGGGCAGGAAGCAGGCTCTACCGCAATAAACCGATAATCCTTCTCACCTCTGAGCTTTTCTCCCATAAACGGCGAAATCAAGCCCCCCAGATTAGAGCCGCCGCCGGCACAACCGATGATAATGTCCGGTGTAATATCATATTTATCAAGCGCAGCCTTTGTCTCCAGACCGATAACTGATTGATGCAGTAATACCTGATTGAGCACGCTTCCCAATACATAACGATATCCCTCCACAGAGGTCGCTGCCTCTACCGCCTCGGAAATCGCGCAGCCAAGGCTTCCGGTTGTTCCCGGGTGCTCCTTCAAAATCTGCTTTCCGATGTTCGTCGTTTCCGAAGGGGACGGCGTAACACTTGCGCCATACGTACGCATTACTTCCCGGCGAAACGGCTTCTGTTCATAGGATACCTTAACCATGTATACCTTGCAGTCCAACTCAAAGTAAGCGCATGCCATCGACAGGGCGGTTCCCCACTGTCCCGCTCCGGTCTCTGTCGTGACGCCCTTTAAGCCCTGCTTCTTCGCGTAATATGCCTGCGCAATCGCAGAATTGAGCTTATGGCTTCCACTTGTGTTGTTTCCTTCAAACTTATAATAAATCTTGGCGGGCGTCTGAAGCTTCTTCTCGAGACAGTATGCGCGCACCAGCGGAGATGGTCTGTACATTTTATAAAATCCCCGTATCTCCTCCGGAATATCAATATACGGATTCGTGTCGTCCAACTCCTGCTGAACCAACTCCGCACAGAATACGTGCTCCAGCTCCTCCGCTGTCATCGGCTTTAAGGTCGCCGGATTCAGCAACGGCGCCGGCTTATTCTTCATATCGGCACGCACGTTATACCATTGCGTGGGCATCTCCTTTTCCTCTAAATAAATTTTATATGGAATTTCTTTCATCCCCATGTTTAACCTCCGTTCAAGCTGTTTTTCTGTTTTGAAACGCTTCCGTTCCTTTTTATCTTATACAGTATAGCACACAAAAAGAATTTTTCACATAAAAATTTCAAAATCGCGCATAATGTTTATAACAATCCCGCCATGCAAAGGGGATTAAAAGGAAAACTCCGGCGCTTTGGCAGGGGTAAACAATTGTAATCTTTACAAAACTTTATGGAAAGGCATGATTTTATATGTATGCAAGCTTTGAACAAAATAAACAGTATCTTAATGACCACCTACAGGTAGACGCAAGCTTTGACATTGTGAACCGCGAAATCTTAATCGGAGAAAAAAACGCGGTATTCTATTTTATAGACGGCTTTTGCAAGGATGAAATGATGCAGAAAATCCTGCAATTCCTTATGAGCTTAAAGGCTGAGGACATCCCCGCAAAAGCTACCGAGATGAACCGCACGATGCCTCATGTAGAGGTCTCCCTCTCAACGGATTTTGAGGATATTACCAAAAACATCCTGTGCGGCGTCTTTGCCATTCTCATTGAGGGCTTTGACGACTGTATCCTGATCGACTCCAGAACCTATCCCGCAAGGGGCGTATCCGAGCCTGATAAGGACAAGGTATTGCGCGGCTCCAAGGACGGATTTGTGGAGACGATTGTATTTAATACCGCGCTGATTCGCCGCCGTATCCGCAGCACGGATCTTCGCATGGAAATGCTCAGCGCCGGCAAGTCCTCCAAGACAGATATCGTATTGTGCTACATGGACAGCCGCGTGGACAAAAATTTCCTCAGCAAAATCCGCGATCGTATCCGCAATATCAAGGTGGATGCACTGACGCTCAATCAGGAAAGTCTTGCAGAGTGCCTGTATCCCTCGAAGTGGTACAATCCTTTTCCCAAATTCAAGTATACAGAACGCCCGGATACTGCATCGGCACAGGTTCTCGAGGGAAATATCATTATCCTTGTGGATAATTCTCCCTCTGCCATGATATTACCGATCAGTGTCTTTGATATGATACAGGAAGCCGACGATTTCTATTTTCCGCCCATTACAGGCTCGTATCTGCGGCTCTCCCGCTTTCTGATACTGATTTTGACTTACTTCATCACGCCTACCTTTTTGCTGATGATGCAAAACCCTGATTGGATACCGCCGGCATTTCAATTTATCGTCGTAAAAGAGGATATTAACATCCCCTTGATCTGGCAGTTTCTGATATTGGAGTTGTGTATAGACGGCCTGCGGCTTGCCGCGGTCAATACGCCCAACATGCTGTCTACACCCTTAAGCGTTATGGCGGCGCTGATACTCGGAGAGTTTTCCGTGAAAAGCGGCTGGTTCAACGCTGAGGTTATGCTGTATATGGCGTTCGTTGCAATCGCAAACTATACGCACCCCAGCTACGAGCTTGGCTACGCGATTAAGTTTTTCCGCATTATCAACCTGATTTTGACGGCACTCTTTCAGTTCTGGGGCTATATTATCGGTGTTGCGCTCTTTTTTGCCGCAATCATCACCAACAAGATGGTCTCAGGGCAGAGTTATCTCTATCCGCTGATTCCTTTCAGCTTCCGGAAGCTGAAGCACTTCCTCTTCCGACAGCGTCTGCCGGAAGCAAGGGAATAGTACCATTCTGCGCATGTATAAAGACCTGTCCGTCGGTGCTCCGGTACCGTTTGCGGATAGGTCTTTTGTATTAAAAGAAAATTTACAATACTTACGGAATAATCCGTTTAACTATATATTCAATGTTTTTATACATTTCTTCAAGCAATCTTTTAGCTGTTGTACTTCATCCTTTAAATACCAATTATTCAAGGTTACATTAAACTCTTCTGCATTATCTTTTCCGATAGTCAATATTCCCTCTCCATTTTCCATCAGAATTTTACTGGCAACCATTGTAGAAGTTCGTTTATTTCCATCCCAAAACAGTTGTTGTTTACAAGCATATACAAAATACTCCAATGCTTTATCAACGGGTTTATTTATTCCATTTATACGATCAATTTCTTTTAAAACATCTTCTTTAACCGGGATAGCCGGTATAAAATCACCAACCCCAACGGTTCCTTTTCTTAATACTCCCCATTCAAGGCTTTCATTTCTTGATACATATTCATTTACCTTGCAAATATATTCCAATGTTAATGGTTCATCCACCGAATTTATAATAAATTTCCACCCGTCTCGTAAATTCAAAACCGTTTGTATATCATCCACGGATATTCCGCTAACCACAGCTCCATCAATAATAGTCTGCGTTTGTGGAAATGTCACATTACATCCTTCTATATAAGCAGTATTGAATACAAGCTCAGTAAATGTTTTCTTCGCCAAAAAAATATTTTGCTGCCTTGTAAGCATTAATATACCTCCAATTAATTATGCAACCCTATATCTGTTGCATTTCTAAAATTTCCATTCTGTGTCAATAATCTGTTATATTCCGGCTCCGTCATAACACAAGCCGCCCTTCTTTCAATTATAACAGTCCCCATAGCCTTTCCGCAATATTCAAATTTCTTTTCCTGTGTGTATGCATTCTTATCCGTTTTATCTTCCTTCTTTCCCTCCATATCCGATCATTCATCCGCCCCTCCAAATCCCCTTCGACAAGTCAAAAACCCCGCCGTAAGCAACGGGGCATCAAATTTGAAACGCCCTAAAGGGCGGGGTATATGACCCTCGCGGCAGTCGCCAAATGTCAAGCAGTCGCCAAGTGGCTGCTTGCAGTCACTTGGCTCGTTGCTCGCGGGAATGAATTTCCATGCCACGCACCGGGTATACTATCTGATGGAGCCGGGTATTATATTCGGTTAAAAATATCGTCTAAATACATATTTGCATCAGTTAAAGGAGAACCGGCTATAAAATGGATAGATTAGCAGAATTATTGCATAAGAATTTTGATGAATATAAAGAAGCTTTATTAAGACAGAGCAGTAATGTCATTTTCGAAAAATCTTATGAGACGGCAATAAAGAGCGAAATAACGGAATACTGTGATTTTGATGATATTTTATCTGTTGAAACTCTAAACAGCTTATTGGAAATGGATAATCCGTTGGAATTTTTGTATCAAAAGTATTTGGACTCGGATACTGCGAATATCGTCAATGAACTCGTTTCGGTTTTTGAAGAATTGCAGACCTGATTCACGACAAAACTGCGGGGGAACCCCCGCAGCTTCTTTGATATCCCTAATTTTTCCCCGTAGTTCCGAAGCCGCCTCGGTTTGCCCCCGTCAGCTCCTCAACCTCCTCAAAGACAAGCTCCGGCTGCTGCTCCATAATCCGGAACTGGCAAATCCTGTCGTTCAAGTGTATCTCCGTGTCCCGCAGGGCATACATCGGCACAAACCACTGGTCGTCATTTCCGCAATAGCCGCCCTCTCCGGTCTCCCTGTCCGGCCCGTCGATAACACCCTGATGATTCACCTGTATCACGCCGAAATTCTTGAAGGTCGAACTTCGCGGAACCACATGCGCCTCATACCCACGAGGAAGCTCCATCGCCATTCCCAGTGGAATCAGCTTAAAATCACCCTTTTTCATCACGACATCCTCTGCCGCACGCAGATCAATCCAATTTCCTTTGGTGATTTTTTCCAGCTTCTGCACCTTGTCGGTAAAATATTTTATCTTGATATTCATCCTTCTTCTCCACACCTGCCGCTTTCTTAACTCCACATTCCCTTCACCAGCTATTTTGCCTCCGGAAGCGCAATCCCGCCCGCAACAGCGCACGCCGCGGCGGATTTCGGTGAAGCAAGGTAAATCTCCACCTTCGATGTACCCATTCTGCCGAGGAAGTTCCTGTTATTGGTCGCCACAACCACTTCCCCGTCCGTAAGAATCCCTCCGGTTCTGCCGCAACACAGCCCGCAGCTTGGATGTGTGATAATCGCGCCTGCCTTTGCCAACGTCTCCAAGGTACCGTTCTCAGCCGCCTGACGATAGATTTTCCGGCTTGCAGGCGTCACGATCAGCTTGACAAATGGCGCTACCTGTTTATCCTTGAGAATTTCTGCGGCTGCCATCAAATCCTCCAGACGGCCGTTTGTACAGGAGCCGATAAACACCTGATCAATCTTCTTTCCGGTCAACTCCGCCACCGACTTCACATTGTCAACATTGGACGGACAAGCCATTACCGGGACGAAATCCTCCGCCTTATAATTGATTACCCGGCAATACTGCGCGTCCGCATCTCCGACCAAATCCCGTTCCTTCTCCGTCAGCTCGATTCCACAGTATTCCGCGGTCTTCTCATCATGTGTACAGCGCGCGCACTTCGCCCCCGCCTCAATCGCCATATTCGACATGGACATTCTTGACGCTACTGTCATATTTTCAACGGTATCGCCCGCAAATTCAAGCGCCTTGTATGTCGCGCCGTCCGCACCAAGGTCGCCAATCAGCTTCAAAATAATATCCTTTGCCATAACATTTTCCGGCAGCTTTCCCGTAATATTTATCCGGATCGTCTCCGGCACGCGAATCCAAAGCGTACCTGTTCCAAGGATGCTCGCCATCTCCGTATATCCGATACCGGAAGAGAACGCACCGACACAGCCATAGGTTGTTGTGTGGCTGTCCGTACCGAATACAACGTCCCCCGGCTTTACATACCCCGCCTCCGTCATCAGTTGATGGCAGATTCCGTCGGAGCGATGAATGTTTTTCATGCCGTATTTCTCCACAAACGCATTTCCCACACGAAAATGCCTCGTATCGTCCACCTGACTTGCCGGCACAAGATGGTCGTATATTAAGACCACCTTGTCCGCATCCCAGAGCTTCGTAAATCCCATTTCTTCAAATTTCGACGCCACAAAGGGAATGAAAATATCATGTATCATCACGCGGTCTACCTTTACCGTCACAATCTCGCCGGGATGAACCTCTTTTCCGATATTATTCCTGATAATCTTCTCTATAATCGTTGAACCCATTGCATTTCCTCCTAAATCCATTGAACTCTCTGCTATACGTTCAGGGCGTTTCGCTTCTGCATCGCCTTCACAAGACCGCCCGCATTGAGGATATCTACCAGATTTTCCGGCAGGGAAGTAATCGGATAC
>CAMWYL010000188.1 GCA_947178465.1 uncultured Lachnospiraceae bacterium
AGCCTGACGCAATTGGAAGTCATTGATATGTCCGACAGCTTTATCTGGGGAAATGTGGAAGGACTGTTAAAGCTTCCGAATTTGAAAGAGCTGAACCTTAACGATTGTACCACCGGATTTGACATGGAGAACCTGGTGCTCAATGAAAACCTTACCGTCTTAAAGATGGATAATACGACCTTGAAGGCACTCGTCAACGGAGAATGGGATTACAATGCCGACAATTCAAATAATATCGACATCACGGCGCATACGGATATGTTCCGATATTATCCCAACCTGACAGAGCTGTATCTGTCCAAAACAGGACTTGACGACGTTACCTTCGCCACAGACCTGCAACAGCTGATGTTTTTGGATATCACCAATAACTATGTGACAGACCTCTCTCCTCTGGCGGATTTACCGAACTTAAGGGCTGTTATGTGCGCCGACAACCCAATCGCCAATGACGGGAAGCTCGGAAATAAAGTATTGACAAAGAATTAGTATCTTGCAGAACAGGGGAGGGTATGACTTATTCGCGTCATACCCTCCCCTGTTTATTGAATATTTATACCGAAACGATATCAAATCCCGGAACCGCCACCCGGTTCACACGCATCTGCTCTCCAGAAATTCCGTTACCTCCTCTGCCTCGGGCATCACACGCAGCGCACCCTTTCTGGTTGTGATAATGGACGCGGCGGCATTCGCAAACATCAGCATTTCCCTCAGCCGTTCCTCATTCAGATTATCCAACCCGTATTTTAAGACATGATGCAGACAGCAGGCGCCAAACGTGTCCCCCGCTCCCGTAGTCTCAATCGTGCTCTCCTGCAAAAAGGGAGCCGCCTCCACGCGCAAATCCTTATAATACGCGCGGCTTCCGTCCTTCCCCATGGAGAGCATGATCAGCGGAATGTCATACTCCGCCCTCAGCTTGCGGATACCGGCATCAAAATCCGTTTCCCCGGTGAACCACTGTATCTCGTTATCGGAGATTTTGAGAATATCGCATTGGGAAAGCCCGTACGCAACCTGTTCCTTCGCCTCCTCCAAAGAGCTCCATAAGGGCGGGCGCAGATTCGGATCGAAAGAAAGAACAGCGCCGTTTTCTTTTGCCACCGCAATCGCGCGCTTTGTCGCCCTGCACACCGCCTCATGTGTCATGGACAATGTACCGAAGTGAAAGAGCTTTGTATCTTTGAGCAGCTCTTCCCGCAGCTCCTCCTCCCGCAACAGCATATCCGCGCCCGGATTCCGATAGAAGGAAAAATTTCTGTCCCCACCCGGAAGCGTCTCGACAAACGCAAGCGTTGTGCGGGCATCCTCATCTGTAATCAGATTAGAGGTATCAATCCCCACTTCCTCAAGCGTCGCTTTCAGGCGGCTTCCGAAAATATCCTTGCCGACCTTCCCGATAAAAGCCGTTTTTCTTCCCAGCTTATTCAGCATTGCCAACACGTTACACGGCGCACCGCCCGGGTTCGCTTCATAAATCGGATTTCCCTGACTGCTTATTCCGTTTTCCGTAAAATCAATCAGCAGTTCGCCCAAGGCCACTACATCAAAGGATTTCATTCTCAACAGTCTCCTTCCGTCAAATCATACTTCACCACATCCATATTCACAACGCCATCCGCGAAGAAGCAGATGCCGTCCGCCGCCTGTTCCGTATATACAATCGCACTCATAACCTGTTCCCCGTCGTTTACAAAGGCCTCCACACCGGAGCGGTCGAGAATAACTCTCAATTTCAGCTCTCCGCGCACACTGTTCACCTTACTGCGCCGCTGATGTATGATCGCCTTTCTGGAGCCGGAGAACTTCCTGTCGATCTTTAATATGGATTCCCTGGGACGGAAGCTTAACGTGGTCTGGTACAGCTCATTCTGCGCAAAACGAATTGCAAACTTCTGGTAAATATTTTCGGCATCCCCCGCACGCAGTGTCAGCTCTATATCCACCCTGCGCCCTTTCACGCCCTCCAACCGGATTGTATCCGAAAAGGTGACATTATGATACTCCACCTTATTGCGGCGCAGCCCGTCAAGCTCCCTGATCGGCCGCTGGTAAAGCCTCCCGTTCTCTATGTACAATTCACGGGGCAGGCTCATCTGCCCGAACCACAGGCTCTCGGTAGTCCTGTGTCCGCAGGTATCCCAATTCTGCATCCACCCAATCATAATGCGGCGCCCATCCGGCGCCAACACTGTCTGTGGCGCATAAAAATCAATGCCGTAATCAATCGCTTGGTCATGTTGTTCCGTAAAGGTATCCGTCTCCTCGTCATACTCCCCGATAAGGGCGAGTGTCCCATTTCCGTTATGGTACTCAAAATTATGAGGCAGCATATCCTGTGGGCTTACAATCAGAACTCCCTTTCCGTCCAATTTGAAAAAGTCCGGGCATTCCCACATCTTCCCAAACCGGTTGTTATTCGCCGCCAGAACCTTTTTGTAACGCCACGAAAATCCGTCGGGGCTGGTAAACAGCAGCACCTGACCGCTACCATCGGCGGGTCTGTTTCCAACAACGCAGCAATAGGTTCCGTCCTCCTTCTGCCACATCTTCGGGTCCCTGAAATCAAAACGGCTTCCACCCTCCGGCAAATCGCTTTCATCCAATACCGGATTGTTCTCGTACTTTTCATAATCAAGCCCGTCCCCTACCGCAAGGCACTGACGCTGCACTTCGCAGATTGCTCCATCTTTCTGTTGCTCCTTAACCACTCCCGTATACATCAACAGATGCCGACCATCGGGAAGCGTAACGGCACTTCCCGAAAAACACCCGTCCCTGTCATAGGGCGCATCCGGCGCCAACGCCGCCGGAAGGTATTCCCAATGCAGAAGGTCGTCGCTCACCGCATGCCCCCAATGCATCGGTCCCCAATTCGTGTCGTACGGATGGTATTGATAAAACATGTGATACTTTCCATTGTAATAGGAGAAGCCGTTTGGGTCATTCATCCAGCCCGTACGCACGGATAAGTGAAATGCCGGCCGGCTCTCCCTGGCGATCATCTTCTCGGAAGCCTCCTCATATCTTCGTGCTTCCCGCAATGTCTGGCTTGTCATACTGTTCGTCCTCCATCTCAAGGTCCAAAATTATTTATTTCCCACGCCTGCATACCGGTCATAGGCCTCCTGATACACCTTCAAAAGCTTATCCATGCCGCATTTCTTCCGCAGCCTCTCAATATAGCTTTCCCATTCCGCATCCGTCGGTCCGCCATTTTTGAGCCATAATCCTTCCTGTTCTCTTACCGTGGTCTCAAAATCGGATTTATACCAATCAATATCATCCAGCTCCCGTCCCGTAAAGACACAATCCACGGGATATGTCGTGGTGCTGCTCACATACGGCATCCAGAATTCATTCAAATCCGTCAGGCGCTCAATCGCGCGGTCCTCCATCTTAAAGGTCGTAAGATAATATTCGCTCAAAATCAGCTTCGGACCAAATACCTCCTGCTCTCCCTTTAATTCACCGCTGCCTTTTCCGTATCTTTCCCGGCTTTCTTCATCGGTAATGCTCAGCCATACACCGTTTTCATCCTGCTCTGTGAAATAGACTCCAATCGGCCCATAATGAAGCTGCATTACTATTTCCGGATTATACCACATATCAAAGAATTTTAAAAGGTTGGCAGGGCTCTTGCATGCTTTTGTAATGTTCAGCTGTCCGCTGTTGATTCCGCCGCCTGTACGTACTGTCACATTATGGGTTCCGTCCGGCCCGTCAAGAATCGGCAGGAATACATAATCCTCCGCATAGTCTCCCATAACCTCTTCAATGTACCACCATGTGGAAACGCCGACATAACCCTGCGAGCATTTCGCAATCAACTGTGTGGAATCCTGACTGAACATCTCAATATCCATCAGTCCCTCTGCATACCAGTCATGGAAATATGTGATTGCGTCACGGTACTGATCCGTCACGCAGACAAACTCAACCTTTCCGTCATCACGCAGCACCAGGTCGTTGCAGACATCATTGGGCCAATTTGTAAACCCGAAACCCGCGTAAAAAATATTCTGTCCCCAGCACCACTCATCAAACCCTGTACTCATGGGAATCGTGGTTCCCGGCGCGTTTCCATAATATTTTGCGCTCATGTCGTTGTCTTTAAACGCCTTCAGTGCGTCGTGCAGCTCATCCAGGGTCGTCGGTACCTCAAGCCCCAAATCATCCAGCCATGCCTTATTGATCATGGCAAACTGCGGTATTGTATAAATACTGTAATCTTCCTCTGCACCAATTCCTGCGGTTCCCATCCGCTCACCTGCCGGAAGCCCGTAAATATATCCGTCATCCATTGTAATCGCGCTCCGTATGTCCGGATTTTCCTCAAGAATCTTACTGAGATTCGGCATATATTCTTCTGTCAGGTAAGGCGTCAGATCAATAAAAGTACCATCGTCCCCATATCGTGATATGTCATAATTGCTGAAACCAACCCCTATAAAAGCATCCGGAAGCTCACCGCCGGCAATACTGATATTCACCTGCTCTCCCAGCGATTCGCTCATACAGTTCCATTTAATCTGAATACCTGCCGCCTCCTGAAGCTGGTTCAACACGATTTTATCATTATAATCCGTGCTCAGCGCACTCATTCCGCCCATAATGTCAAACTCCGTCTGGGAAGTATCCGTGTTCGCGGTGCCGCGGACTTCATTGGTGGAATTCACGTTCCCACACGCGGCCAGCGACAGCATCATCGTCCCCGCTACCGTGCAGGGCATAAACCTTTTCCATATTCTTGTCTTTTCCATAATATTACTTCCTTTCTATCTGCTAGCCCTTTACCGCACCTGCCATAAATCCCTTTTCAAAGTATTTCTGCACAAACGGATAGATAATCAGCATCGGAAGGGCTGCTATGATAATAGAAGAAAATTTAATCATTTCCGTCATCTTATTCAGTTCCGCAAAGCCGCCGGATATCGTGCTCGCCTGACTCGCGCTGGCAGAGCTCTTAATCAGGATATTGCGAAGGACAAGAGGAAGCGGCGCTTTATCCGTGCCCGGCAGATAAATCATTGCCGTAAACCAGTCATTCCAATATGCAACCATGCTGAACACTACCATAACCGCCATAATGGAGCGGCTGAGCGGTACCACGATGCGCGTAAACGTTGTCCATTGAGACGCGCCGTCTATCCCCGCCGCCTCAATCATTTCCTTCGGGATACTGTTCTCAAAAAAGTTTCTGACAATAATCATGTTGCCGACTGCAACGCCGCCCGGAAGAAAGAGCGCCCACATATTGTTGATAAGTCCTGTCTGCTTTACCACCAAATACGTAGGAACCAGTCCTCCGCCAAAATACATGGTAATGATAAAAAAGATACTGATAAATTTTCTTCCCGGCAGGTCTTTAACACTGAGCGGATATGCCGCCAGATACAGTATCACCACCGAGAACACCGTACCGATTACCGTATACTTAACGCTGTTTACAAAGCCCGTTAAGATATTCGGGTCGGCAAATACCGATTTATACCCGTCTAAGGTAAACCCGCTCGGAAGCAGGAAAGTCTTCCCCGCATACACGTCATATGGATTTGAAAAGGAAGCAATCAGTACATAATACAGCGGATATGCCACCAGCAATACCACGATAACACAAATTGCGACCAGAATAATTTCACTTCCCCGTTCAGAAAGTCCTGTGAGCTTTCCGGATTTTGCATTTTCTTTCATACTGCACCTCCTATATAAAGCTTGTGTCTTCCGATATCTTACCAGCTATCTTGTTGACCACAATTAAAAGAATAATATTGACTGCCGTATTAAACAGGCCTACTGCGGTAGAATAACTGTACTTGGCGCGTTCAATACCCTGTTGATACACATACACCGCAATCACATCACTGGTCGCCTTATTCAAATCCGTCTGCAACAGCCACACCTTTTCAAATCCTACGTTCATCAGGCCACCCGCACTCATAATCAGGTTCAGGACCATGATGGAAGTCAACTCCGGTATGTCGATATGAAGAATACGTTGGAACATGGATGCGCCGTCTACCTTTGCCGCCTCATACAGCGAAGTATCGACATTCGCCAGCGTTGCCATATAAACAATGATACCCCATCCGGCATCCTGCCAAATACCGGACGCTATATATATCGTACGGAACGCCGAGGACTCTGTCAGAAAATCCACGGAAGTTCCCGCTATCAGGTTGATAAGGCCGCCCGAGGGACTTAAAAATATCCGGATCATACCGCAGATAACCATTGTGGAAATGAAATGCGGTGCGTAAAGGATTGTCTGCGTAAATCTCTTAAAACGGTGGAAGCGCAGTTGATTAATCATCAGCGCCAATATAATCGGAATCGGAAAGCTCCATAATAAGCTGAAGAAGCTCAATAAAATCGTATTCTTAATCATCCTCCCGCAGCTTGGTGCGCTGAAAAAGCGCTGGAACCATTCCAAGCCTACCCATTCGCTCCCCCACATGCCACGGCTGGCCTTGTAATCCCGAAACGCTATCTGTATTCCGTACATTGGTATGTAC
>CAMWYL010000189.1 GCA_947178465.1 uncultured Lachnospiraceae bacterium
TTTGTGCAATCTGCCTCATTGAAAAAAGAATAATACCTTTTGACACCTTAATCCTTATACAGAATTGCGACAGTAAAAATCATTCAATTACGTCGCTGCCGAGCGACGATTTTTTTATTCGATAAGAAATTGCAATAGCGTAAATCATTTGAGAAAGAATTTATGGCGCTTGCGTCATAAATTCTTTGAACGCAAGCTGCCGAGCTTGCGTTTTTATTCCATCTGATTCACTTCCTTTACATCCACGCGTCTTACACCGCCCGCACAGAACGCTGCGGAAATGCCGGTGGCTGCCAAAAGCAGTAATGGGTAAAGAATGTACGCCTCAAAGGTACCGGTAACAAGCTCCATCGAGGTTCCACCCATCATAGCAAAAATCGGGCCGATAAAAACAGGCGCAAGCAGATTAGACAACAGGGTTCCCGCAAGGATTGCCGTTACAAGTACGATTAGTACACGCGCAATCTGCCACGCCCGCAGGGCGGCGCTTGAAAACCCGATGCTCTTTAAAAGCGCAATGGTGCCGTGCTCCTCTGTCATAATTGTCTTCATCATAAGAATTGTAATCAGGCTGTTGATCACAAGGACAATTCCCACAATGGAGGTCATCATCGTATCCAATTGCGAAATGACTCCGCCAATCATGGAGTCGAGACAGCCCGCAGCATCCATTACTCTGTAATCTGGAAAAATTTCCTTCAGGCGTTCGCAGGCTTCCTCACTGTCCATGTCCTCAATTTCCACCTGAAGGTAGAAGGTTCCGGCAGCGTATTCCATATTGAGTTTGGCGGCTCTGCTGACGCGGTATCCCTGTCCCATATTCATCATGCTTTGGAAGGTTCCCGTAATGATAAACTCCTCTGCGCCGTTTGTCGTGGCGAAATGGACAGTATCACCGATTCCCACGCCCAGCTCCTTTGCGGTAAGCTCCGTGAGCATAAGCTCGTTGGCAAGCTCCGGTTCTCTCCCTGAAAGTACGGAATAACTGCGTTCCCAGCTTCCCACTGCCTGTAAAACATAATACGAAACACTTTCCTCCGGATTTTCCGTGTAGCAGGGAAGCATATAGCCCATATCAGCTCCGGTCTTGGCACTTAGGCCGTTTGCTGCCAGAGTTTCTTCAATATCCGTCAAGTCCTGCAACAGAAGCTCATAGTCCGTAATATACAGCTCTCCCCTTGCGGTATCTATATAGGCGTCGGAGGGGCACATACTGAAGGAACTGATAATATTGTCGTCCTTTAAGGTGCTCGCGGCGCTTAACGGCAGCAGAATCAACATGGTTCCCAGACAAAAGGTCACAAACAGAATCCCAAACCGCCTCAGACTGCTCAGAATATCGTTTACAGCCATATACAGGTATGGTTTCATTCGTGGCCGCTTCCAAAGCTTAAAGCGGTTTTTTGCCTTGTAGCGTTCCCCGTTGGAGCCGCTGCGGATAGCCTCCATTGCGGAAATTTTCTTCAGCTTGTTGGTACTCAGATAGCAGAAGGAAAGTACAATCAGAATTACCAACAGCGTACAGAAGATATTGACTGGGAAATTCTGCTCCGCACGGTCGACAACAATGTTGACGATTGCCTTCTCCAGCAGTATTTTTCCAAAGGGAAAGCCAAGTACAAAGCCGATGGCGGCTCCCGCTATGGAGAGTACAAGGTATTTGACCAGATACAGCCCCTTGATGCCGATATCACGAATGCCGATTGCCTTCATAATGCCAATCTCCTTGTAATCTTCCTGAAGCGTAAATACAATTGTGAAGCGCAGCACCAGAAAGGCAATCATAATCAGGCAAACACTGACTATAATCAGGATTGCCGCAATCAGCATATCCATGATATAGCACATGCGGATAGTAGACGGGCCCTCTATACTGCTTATGACATTGAAATTCTGTCTCTGCCATTCTTTTTTGAAGGTATCCTTATCCTGATAAGTCACAGTATAAATTTTTGTGCAGATAATCCCCTGCTGGTTTTCAAATTTCGCCAAATCCTCCGGCAGGATGATGAGCCGTTTAAAGCCCATCATAGAGCTGCCGAATACAGCATCCTTTACAATTACCGCAATGGTAAATTCCTGCGTCACTTCGCCGACCTGAATTAAAACTTTATCGCCGACCTGCAAATGGTTATTGTCTGCCTCCAGCTTCGGGAACGCGATTTCTCCCGGCTGAAGCGAAAGCGCATTCCCGTCCATATCGAAAACCTTCATAAAGTTCTCAGGAACGGCCTGTATAAAAAGTGTGTTTGTCCGTTTATAGCGGGTGTTGTCGGTGTCGGATTGACATGCGGTAATGGAGACATCTTCGTTCAGCAGGGTGAAGCCCTTTATCACCTCAAACTCCGAGATGGAAATGTTGTCTTCCAGAAAATCGCCGATTTCATCCGTCGCACCGTCGCTCAGCGCGATTGTAAAAAAGTCCGGTACCTTCGACAACTCCATAAAGTGGTCAATGGCGCCATTTACGGCGATCAGGTTGTCTGCACTGCTCGAAAGAAACATGGTTGCCAGAAGAATAAATATCAGTAAAATGGCATTCATGGTTTTCTTTCGCTTTAAATCTTTTTTTAGTATGCGAAAAAACATTTTTTCCCTTCTTTCTTTGTATTCTTTAATAGTATCGTATCTAAGGAGAGTTTACAGCAGGAATTATTAAATAATCCTTAAATGAGGGAAACAAGTTTGACTTCCGGGGAGATGGTGTGATAAATAATGTTTATTTTTGCTTTGAAAAATGGATGTGGTGAATAAAAAGGTTGTTTTTTTCAGTTGCTTTGATAAAATACAAATGTATTGACTACAAAAGTACAAATATACTGGGAGAAAAAATGGAAGCAGCTAATGAAATTATGCAAGTAATTCAAGAAGCAGGGATAGAGGATAAATATGATAAGGCTTGTGAAAAGGAAAGAGATTTAGAAAAGCATTTATTAAAGGTATGGGAGCATTATTGGAAAAATAAGACATGTTACAGCCGGAAATGTGAAGCAACAGCGAAGCAGCTTCTAATGACAGTCTTAACAGAGGACAAATTAAAGGAGATACACTCTGCACGTTATCGCACGAAATCAATCGACAGCCTGATGATAAAGTATGTAAAAAAGAAAGCGCTATTGCCTGATATGCCGGGAACTGATTACAGTATTGAAAAATACAGGTCTATGAATAAAGACAATTATTATAAGATAATAACGGATTTAATTGGTATTAGAATTTTAATACGGTATCAGAGACAGTGGGAAGTAGTGCATGAGTGGATTTGGGAGACCTTTCATAAAACGGATAAACCATACATAAAGAATTGGCTTGAGGAGTATCCGGCTGGAGAGACAGATGATTTTTTGGTTGAAAAGCCAAAGTTGTATCTGCGAGATGAAAAGGATTTTCCAATATATCAGAAATTTGGAAAAGACATTTTTGAGAAGAATGTTTCTAATGAAGGGTATAGCAGTATCCATTACTTACTGTGGTATGATGGAAAATATGTAGAAATACAGGTTCGAACGATATATGATGAGGCCTGGGGTGAATGCACACATGATTTAGTGTATAAATGCAAGGACAAGGCGCGCCGCGTGGACTTGTCAAGGCTTTCCCAATGCCTTGCAACACAGACACAGGCTGCGGGAATGATTGCTGACATGATGTTTGAAAAGTCCCAAACCACTTCAAAGAAGGCAGAAAAGAGGGTCGTAGATTTAAATAATAATGAAGAGATTCAAATGGCCCGGTATGAAAAACTGCAAAAACATCTCCGAAACATGAATAAATCCAAAGAGAAGAAGCAAGAATTTGATGGTGCAATAGACAATCTAATTTAGAAAGGATAATTGAAATGGGAAGAGCAGAAAGATTTATAGAATTATTGGAGGATGGAAAGATTAAAAAGCATATTCTCCCCAATAGTGCTCCGGATTATTCAAAATATCAGGAAAAAAGGGATTTAGAGAATTACCGTTTTTTTGCAAATAGCTTTGCACTTGATGAGATAATGAAATGTGAGGTGGCACTTTATAATGGCGACGAACAAATCTAATTATGATTACGAAGAGATTATAGAGCATTTCGGCAAGGAAAAGATTATGAAGCGTTATAGTGCTCTTGAAGAATATATGACTATTTTTATTGAACGAAGCAAATTCAAGGAGAATGTCAATATTTCAGACAGCTTGCTGAATCAGGCAGTGATAGATTATTTTGTGGATATTTATCGCCTGAAGAATTTTCATCATATTGATAAGGTAAATTATATCAAAGTACATGCATACTCTGCGTATTGGCTATTACGGCGAAAGCCTATTCAGATTATACATGATAACAATGAAGATACAGAGTTGGCCTTTATCAATGAAAACTTTATTGCATCGTATCTAATGCAGTTTTTAAGAGGAGATAACAGAGGGGTTGTCATAAAAAAGGAAGATAGATTTGATTATGATGAGTTTGTTGGAAATTTAAAATATGTTTTACGATATCGCATGGTGACAGCGCAATCAATAGAGACTATCCTTGAAAGCTATAATGCAGGAAGAATATTTGAGCGTTCTATTGGGATTGATGACGAGCTATAAGAATTTCTTGTTGCCATATCCCCCTCCGGATGGTATAATGGCAAAGGTCTTATGAAAATGGAGGGAGAAAAGATATGAGGAAAGATAACTTTGGAATTTGCCTGAGCTTTTATGCAGTGCTTGGTTTTGTATTCGCTTTGCTGGGACAGACAGTGCCCGCGTTGCTGCTGCTTGGGTTTGTAATTGTGGTGGAGAAGGATCAATGGCTGACCATGCAGGTTATGCAGGCGTTTTTCCTTTCTATTTTTTCGGGAATTGCTTCTACGATTATCGGAGTTCTCAGCGTGCTGAACAGAATCCCGCTTTTGGGTGTGGTATTTTCCGTGATATTTGGTATTATATCATCCGTTATTTCGCTGGTTGTTATCATAGTGGCGATTATCGGTATTGTCAAGACATCAAAGGAACAGGATGCGGATATCCCCGTAGCAAGCGGCTTTGCGAAGAAGGCCTTTGGAGTTGTTAAGAACGTAACTTATACACAGGAATAGTTAAATACATATTTTCAATAAGACTTAAAAATTAATTGAAAGACCGCGGTGCTTTTGAACTCAGTATCCGCGGTCTTTCTGTTATGAATTTACAGCAAATCCTTTAAAATTGTCCCAATTTCTCCATTGATGCAGATGGCCTGTTTCTTTATTTCATCCGGACATACGGCCTCTCCCATATTCAGGCAGGCATAGACCGCTTTTCTGTTTCCGGATGTCATCTCCCAAAACGGATACTTGATAATGCCGGGGGTGTTATAACCAACCCCAAGTTCCAAAAAGAGGATGCGCATGTTTTTTCTTGTCCGCAGGAAATTGCCATATCGCTCTGCCGCTTTGTGCCAGCCCTCATCCTCCACAAACGTATTATCTGCACGCAGGTTCATAGTCAATGGTTTTCCGCAATATGGACATAGCGGCAGAAGCTCTGACGGAATCCGCATATCCTTCTGCAGGTCCATCATTCGGCGGATGGTATCCTCATTTTCAAAAGTTTCCTGACAGCATGGTTCACTGCACTGGAACAGACCATAATCTCCTTGGGTATAAAACAGCCTTTTCTTGTCAAACCCGGCCTTCTGGAAACAATGGTCTACATTCGTTGTGATAACATGATAGTCCTTATCTTTCACCAGTTCAAGCAGCTCCCGGTATACCGGCTTCGGCGCATCCATATAGCGGTTGATGTAGATATAGCGGCTCCAGTATGCCCAATATTCCTCCGGCGTTTGGTAAGGGTAAAAACCGCCTGTATACATATCATGGAAATCATACTTCTCCGCAAAGTCCGAAAAATACTGTCGGAAACGCTCTCCCGTATAGACAAAACCCGCGGAAGTAGAAAGCCCCGCACCTGCGCCGATTACAACCGCCTCCGACTCTGCCAAGGCAGATTGCAGTTTTTTGATATTATCAGATACATTATCTCTTGTTCCAAATTTTAATATCATAGGAAATTCCGGCTCCTTTCCTCAATGATCTTCACCCGTCCCGGTCTTCTCGGCTTTGTATGGGGCTGTTCTCCGTCAATATACCCAAGGATTACAAAACAGATTGCGGAATAATTTTCAGGAACTTCCCACTCCCTCAATAATTCCTGTCCTTCCGGGCCGGCAAAGGTTTCTTCCCCACGGGAAATAATGCAGGAAGAAATACCCAGTTCCGTAGCCTGCAGAACCATATTTTCCGCACAGCAGAAAGCATCCGCAATACGATATAGGAAACGGTTCTGCCCAAAAACCGCCACAACGGACGGCGCGCCATAGAAGCCGTTTTTCATGGTCGGATCGTCAATGACACTGGGCTGCTCCTTGGAAACATAAGAGCCGATCAGTCCGGAACGGTCAAATCCTGCCAGGTTCATCCTGCCAATCTTAGTTGTTAATTCGCTGTCCCGTATCCCTACCAGCACACTTCGCTGTCCGCCCC
>CAMWYL010000190.1 GCA_947178465.1 uncultured Lachnospiraceae bacterium
GAGAAAATATATTGTGCTTTTCACGGTGGGTAATCTGTTCTTTTTAGCAGCCCTTGTCTTAATGAATGTTCTGCTGGAGGGTTAGGGCATCTGCGTATGCGATTGACTGAGAATGGCAGGCATGCCTTTTATTGAAGATACAATCGTCATATTTTCCCCCTTACAAATAAAGATACCCCGAAAACCTCTTCAAGGTGCTGCATCATCCTTGTGATTGTGGGCTGTGAAATATGAAGTTTTTCCGCAGCCAAAGATAAAATTCCCATGTCTGCAAAGATGACAGGCTGTTCCGGTTCATTTGAATCCAACATAATACTCTTCTGTATTAGTATTCATTTTATGAAATGTAACTTTCTATATTCTTATTGTACATTTTCTAAAGAAAAGAGTAAAATAAATTTAACAAAAACAAAAGAGTATATAAAATATGAATATAAAAAGGAACGGAAATGGAATATGTAAAATTAAATAACGGAGTAAAAATGCTTGTGCTTGGATATGTACCCGAACCGGTTTTCTGATCCGGAAGCGGCGATTGAAGAAGCGCTTGCCAAATCAGATATCGGATACATTAACCTTTATCTGCTGCATGCGCTGAATGAAGAACGGTTTGACGCAATGGTGAATCCGGGCGCTGTCAAAAGGCCGGAAGAGTTGAATGCCAAAGCGAAGAGGTCGTGGATATGTATCAGAAATATAGCATGGTTAAAAATGGCAGGGAGAGGTTCCCAAAAGTATGTATAGAGAACGCGCTTTGATGAGGAATAAGGAGCGGAAGTAAAAATATGGAGACATTGGAGTTTGGTTATCGGTATTTTAAAAAGAGCATGTTTGTGGCAATTCCGGCAGAAATCATAAGTTTGCTCGGCATAGCTGCGGAGTTGCTCATGCCGCTTTTGTCAGGGCTTCTGATTGATTTCGTGATTCAGAAAGGCGAGGTGCAAGAGGATAGCGGTGGTATCTTTCATTTCCTCCTTACAGGAAATTTCGGAGAGCCACAGACTATACGGTTGTTTTTTTCCATTGCGGTCGCATTTGGAATACTGATGTCTATACGGATTGTGTTGATCTATATCCGGGATCTGATGCAGGAACGGATTGGTCTGGATCTGGAGACGGAACTTCGGTATATGACCTATGGAAAGCTGATGGAGTTGGATTCCGCCACCATCGCAGGGTATAATTCCGGCGAACTGCTGCAGATCTTAAACAGCGATACGATCATGTTCAAGGAACTGTTCGCACACAGGATCCCTTATTTGATTGATAGTATATTCATGTTGGTGATGACTTTGGTGATGATTGCGGGGATTGACCTGTCTTTTTTGGTAATTCCGATTCTGTTGATGCCTCTTCTGGTCAGGTCGGTACTTGATTTCAAGCGAAGAGCCAGGGAAAATTTCAAGGAGATCCGCCGGAAAAGCTCTGACCTGAACCTGACTACACAGGAAAATATTGCCGCAGTCCGTATTGTCCGTTCTTTTCACAATGAGGAACCGGAGAAGGAAAAATTCAGCAGGATCAATCAAAACTTCATGGATGCGCGGATGAAGCAGATATGGCTTTCTTCCAAATTTGACCTGACCTTTAATACGATTAAACAGATTGCCTATATCAGCACCATCATCATAGGGGCGGTGCTGGTTATGCAGGGACATTTGACGGTTGGGTATATTTTGACCTCATCTACATATGTCATGAGATTTATGAACAATATTACCGGTGTCAACAATCATATATTTAATATGCAGCAGCAGACCATAGCGGGATTGGCGCTTAAGCGTTTTATGGAAATGGAAAGCAGGGTGCCGGAGAATAAAGAAGCAACGTTGCATTGCGATACCCCGGATATTGAAATGAAAGATGTTTCTGTGGAGATGGATGGGCAGGCAATTTTGAATCATATTGATATCCGCATTCCTTATGGGAAAAAGCTGGGAATCGTAGGAGAGACCGGATCAGGGAAGAGTGTGCTGCTTAAGACGCTGGTGCGGATCTGCGATATTACATCAGGACAGATCACCATAAGCGGACATGATATTAAGGAATACAATCTGGAAAATCTGCGGAAAATGTATTCTTATGTATTTCAGGATGTATTCCTGTTTTCTAATACCATCGAGTCCAACATTGCATTCAGCCGGGCGGATATCAATGAACGTATGGTGACGAAAGCTGCCACCGATGCGGAAGCGGCTAAATTTATCGACGCGCTGCCTGAAAGGTATAAAACGATTGTGGGAGAGCGGGGGCTTGGAATCTCCGGCGGACAGAAGCAGAGGATTTCTATCGCCAGGGCATTCTTAAAAAATGCACCTGTTTTCGTACTGGACGATTCTACATCCGCGCTGGATGTGAACACAGAGCATATCGTGCTGAAGAATATTTATGAACATTTCGCGGAAAAAACGCTGATCATCACGGCACACAGGTTTTCCTCCGTGGTGGATTGTGACGAGATCATCTATATGAAGGATGGTATAATTACGGAGAGAGGCTCGTTCCGGGAACTGATGGAACTCGGGGGAAATTTTGCACACATCTACCGGGTACAGCAGGAGCAGCAGGCGGATGAAGTTCATTTGGATGAATCAGAACAAATAACCGTTCCGCAAAGGGTGCTGAAGTAAAGAGGCGGAACAGGTTCCCGTATACGGGAAAAGTTCCCATATATGGGAATCGGAATAGGAGAGGCAATGGCAAAGCGAAATACTTTTTTTGAAGATGAAAAAATTGAAAAAAAGGTTGATATGCGGCAGCTGCTGCGGACACTGACGTATATCCTTCCCTTTAAACGGCTTCTTGTCCTGATTAGCTGCATGATGCTGTCAGCGGCGGTGGTTTCCCTACTGCCGCCCCGATTACTGAAGCTTATTGTGGACGAGGTTGTTGTCGATCAGAATTATCGTCAGCTTGCCCTGGTGGGCGGAGGATTAGTGTTGCTTGCCGCTGTTGAGATATTGTCCACTTTCATACAGGCAAGAAGTATGGGGCGGATGGGATTAAGCATCATTACCCGGATCCGGACGGATATTTTTGAGCGGCTGCAATTACTGGCATTTGATTACTTTGATAACCGTCCGGATGGTAAAATTGTGGTGAGGGTGACGGAATATATTAATGGTCTGGCGGAATTTTTTTCCAATTATGTTATGATGTTTGCTATTTATATCGTCAAGTTGGTAGTGGTGACGGTATTTATGCTTTTCTTAAGTCCGATGCTGACTCTGATCGTATTCGCCACTGTAGTTCCCATGATGGCAGTTGTCTTCCGGCTGCGTTCCTATCTGAGGAAAATGTATACAGCCCATCGGGCGAAGAATTCCAACAGGACGGCCTTTCTGGTGGAATCCATCATGGGAGAGCAGATCGTAAAAAATTACAACAGAATTGAAATCAACAAGGGTATTTACCGGCAGATTCATGAAGAGAGTGTGAATATGTGGTGGGATATTGTGAAGCGTTCCCGGCTGAACGGTCCTGTGGTACAATTGTTCTGGAATATGGGAACATTGTGTATCTTTGGGGTGGCGTTGGCGCTGATTCTGGGTGGAAATGCGGGAATTACCGCAGGAGTGGTTATTACCTTTACCAGCTACATGGGTGCTTTCCAGGATCCCCTGGCTCAGCTGTCCACCATTATTCAAGAATTGGCACAGGTAAGTTCCAATCTGGAACAGGTGTTTGACACCATTGATTATCCGGTGGAAATTCAGGATAAGGAAAATCCGGTGGTTTTGAAGGATATCAAGGGAAAGGTGGATTTTCAGGATGTTACTTTTGCCTATGAAGAGAATGTGGATATCCTGAAGCATTTTAACCTGCATGTAAAGCCCAGGGAGACCATCGCTTTGGTTGGACCTACCGGGGCGGGAAAGACCACGGTGATCAGTATGCTGACCAGGTTTTATGATGTCAGAGAAGGCAGTGTCAGAATTGATGATGTGGATGTGCGGGATGCCAGCCTGTATTCTTTGCGCTCTGAGGTAGGTGTACTGATGCAGGATCCGTTTATTTTCAAGGGGACGATTCTGGACAATATCCGATACGGAAGATGGGATGCCACCGACGAGGAATGCAAGGAGGCAGCCCGGACGATTTTCGCGGATAAGTTTATACAGAGATTAAACGGTGGATATGGACATATGCTGGAGGAACGGGGCAGCGGTCTGTCTGCCGGTGAGCGGCAGCTGATCAGCTTTGCAAGGATTGTCCTAAAGGATCCTTCCGTTGTGGTTCTGGATGAAGCTACCAGTGCCATTGACACAGAGACGGAACTGCTGATTCAGGAGGCGCTGGAAGTGTTGCTTAAAGGCAAGACGGCTTTCATTGTGGCTCATAGGCTGTCCACCATCCGAAATGCGGACCGTATTCTTTATATCAGCAATAAGGGGATTGCGGAGGAAGGAACCCACGAGGAGCTGATGGCGAAGAAGGGACTATATTATGAACTGGCCAACTGTTCGTAGAAGAGATATCGAAGTATGGTGTCCGCCTAAGAGAGTCGACACATTCTCCGCCCTTTCCGTTCCGTTATATAGAAAAGCCCATAAACCTACAAAAGAGCGCACTCCGCAAAGGAGAAGCAGATGCGGTCTTTTTCCGGTTAGGGAGATTTTGATCGAATTATTCCTAAAACCAATGTTACAACATTCAGTATAGGTATTTGCTATCGTTCTAAGTTTACTATATACTTAAAACAGCGACAGTGTGGTTTTGGAAGAAGGGAAACTGTAATGAAAAAATCAGCGGCTATCGCAATTACGTTTATATTATTGGCAAGCCTTGCAGGATGCGGAAAACGCGCTTCAGATGCGGATGAGACCAATTCACCGGGGAGGCCAAGTGTGGCAGAGGGAACAGAGGCTCCGGAGGATAATGTTGTGACGGTACAGGCAACCTCTGAAATAGAGGAGCTGGAAAAGGGGTTTTCTGCTGTCTGGTATGAAGGGGAAGATGGGTTTGCTGCTTTTCTTGCCCGGGGAGGCGCCAAAACGGATCAGGAAGTCATTCAGTTTTTGGTCAGCGCGCTTTTTGCAGGGAACCGGAGTGGTCTGACCATGAATACGCAGGCCTTTGGATGCAGCACCCTTTCCGTTCAAAATACAGAGGGTGGCTATTTTTTTGGGCGGAACTTTGACTGGAATACCTGTGATGCACTTGTTGTCATATCCTGTCCGCAGGACGGATATGCATCTGTTTCCACGGTGAATCGGGACTTTATCCGTCAGGGGGCCGGTGGTATGTTGAGTGATGAAATGATGACCATGGCAGCACTGTACGCACCTTTGGATGGAATGAATGAGAAAGGCTTATGCATATCAGTCAATATGATTCAGGACGGTGCTACGATTTCACAGGATACGAATAAGCCGGATATTACGACCACAACAGCAGTCCGCCTGCTGCTTAATCAGGCGGCAACAGTAGAGGAGGCATTGGACCTGTTGGGGCAGTATGATCTTCATGCCTCCATGAATTATATGGTTCATTTTGCGATTGCGGATGCGGCCGGAAACAGCGTGGCAGTGGAATATATTGACAATGAACCGGTTGTGGTGGAGACAAATGTTTTGACCAATTTTTATCTGGCGGAAGGAGAAAAACAGGGAATCGGTACAAGCCAGTCCCATGAAAGATTTGACATATTAACAGAAACGATTACGGAGAAACCGTCCATGACACAGGCGGAAGTAAGAGATGCTTTGGACAGTGTGAGCAAGGATAATTTTGGAGAGTTTGAATCTACGGAGTGGAGCATTGTGTTTGACCAGTCTGCTCTGACGGCAACTTATTACCACAGGGAAAATTATGAGGAAGCATACTTTTTTCAAATTACGGAGGAATAGATTTTTCGGATTAATATGCCTGAATTCTATGCAAATGCATTCAATATAGGCATTTGCTATTTTGTATAAATAATTGTAGACTTTAGATAGGATAAGTGTATTCACAAAGCCGGAGATGACAAGGCATGGAGGCAGGTATCAATTCAGGGAGCAGTATATGAGAAAATTCAGTTTAGCAGTTACAGTCATGTGTCTGATATGTGTTCTGGCCGGATGTGGTAATTCTGTACCAAAGGAGGAGCCGCCTCAGCGTTTTTCAGATATGGAACCGACCGAATTTTCTGAGGGAACCGAAGCACCGGAACAGACGCATGAAATACAAAGTGATGCCGAGGAAAACAGCGGACTTTCGGCAAATCAAAAGGAACCGGAACAGATACAAAATGAACAAACGGAAGGAAACGGATTGGAGTCAGAAGAAATGAGCGTATTGATGAGGATTGGTGATGAGGTTGTTACGGTGACATGGGAAGATAATGAGTCCGTTGCGGCTCTGGCGAAGCTTCTCCGTGAACAGCCCATGTCCATACAGATGTCTATGTATGGGGGCTTTGAACAGGTTGGTTCCTTTGGAACAAGCCTGCCGAGGGATGATGCACCGACAACTACACAGGCAGGCGATAT
>CAMWYL010000191.1 GCA_947178465.1 uncultured Lachnospiraceae bacterium
ATGCCATCCTTATGATAGGCGTCCATAATGCGGTTCTCTGCACGCAAAAATTCATTTAAAAGAGACATAAAACAACCGGAACCCGCAAACACATCCCCACGCAAGCCGTCATGCGCCTCCTCGTTCGGGGTCATATGATATCCACAGTACAGTTCACAGTAGCGCGCAGCATCGAACAATTCCTCCCTGCTCAGAGAAAGCTTCTCCATGAAATGTGGCAATAATTGTGCCAATGACAAGGCAGGTGTCTCATAAGGGGTGTCGAGAATGCGCAGTTCACGGATATAGTTCATTTCCGCAAGCTCGCCAATTGCGTAATCCAGCATGATGTACGCAAGCCAATATGCCTCATTTTCCCTGTCCGGCAAAAGCGGAAGAAGCTTTTCGCAATAGATAAAGACGTTTGCTTCCTTGCCTTCCCATGCAGTCCAGACCTGAAGCTCGTTGGCGCACACGGTATTGTCGGTTATGTGGACCTGATACTTTGCCAATCCTTCTTCCGATTCATATTTCCGAGGCTGCCGTCCCACAAGAATATTCCAATGCGTAAGCACTTCTTTGGGTGCATGACGTTGAAAATACGTCATGGAAAACAGGCGCGACCAATCACCCTCCGGACTTAAGATTAGCTCATGCTTTTCCCCGTTAAAGCCAACCTCCACGCAGGTATCCTCAAATGCAGGAGCCAATAAGGACGCAAGCAGCTCCGCAATATCTTTGGGGTCAGCTTTTTGGTCAATGAGTGCCCTGAGCTTTTCCTCACCCTTCAAAAAATTTTCCCAGCCCTCGCGGACCCTCACGCGAAAAGGCGCCCGAAACAGGGGAAGGCTCATGTCAACCTGTTGCTCTTTCTCATTCGGAATCGGATAATCTTCCATTGCAAAACCTCCACAAATTTCATCCTTAACGATAACGGAATTATATCATATGCCTGATGGGAATACAAGGGATTACAATGCGATATCCGGTGGGAGATATTCGCGCAAACGGCTTGACTCCCATGAATAAATGTGTTAATTTGTAGTAAATAATTTATTAAATTTCGGATAAATTATTTATGTATGTATATTAAAAGACATACATAAGGGAAAGAATAAGAGAATCGAGCTCATTTCCCGGGAAAGAAATGGAAGGCGGTACGGGAATTGACATGCGGAAAAGGAGGAAGGGTGCAGGATGATTAAGGGAATGGACATATCAATGATAAGTGCATTGGAGCGTCAGGGTGCCTGTTATTATTTGAACGGAGTGAAGAAGGATGTATTTCGAATTTTAAGCGAATGCGGCGCGAATATGATACGGCTGCGGCTGTGGTACGACCCGTACACGGAACACGGCGTGGCGTATGGCGGCGGTGACAATGATTTGGAAACGACGATAACGCTGGCAAGAAGAGCCCAAGCGAACGGGATGGATATTTTGCTTGATTTCCATTACAGCGATTTCTGGGCGGACCCGGGAAAGCAGTTCAAACCAAAGGCGTGGGAAGCGCTTAGCGGTATGGGATTGCGGCGTGCGGTGTACAAATATACGGCGGAGACGATGCGGCGCTTTCACGCTGAGGGGCTGACGCCGGCGATGGTGCAGGTCGGCAACGAGATTACAAAGGGGCTGCTCTGGCCGGACGGCAGGGTGGAGGACACGGAGGGTATGGCAATGCTGTTGGCACAGGGCATACGCGGTGTTCGGGAAACAGCTCCCGAGGCAAAGCTTGTCCTGCATCTGGACTTTGGAACCGACAATAAAATGTACCGGAAATGGTTTTCGGATATTGCGCCCTGGCATTTGGCGTATGATGTTATCGGAATGTCGTATTATCCGTATTGGAATGGAAGCATGGAGGCACTTCTCTACAATATGAATGATATCAGCAAAACCTTCCAAAAGGAGGTGCTGGTAATGGAGACTGCAATGGGATATACAACAGATACGCTGGGCTGCAGGGGGATTGCCTTTTTGGAGGAGCAGGAAAAGGCGTCCGGCTATCCGGCAACATTTGAAGGGCAGGAGGCATTTTTGCGCGATTTATTCAAGGGAGTTCGGCAAATAGAGGGCAAAAGAGGAATCGGCGTCTTTTACTGGGAGCCGGCATGGCTGCCGATTGCCACATGTACATGGGCGGACCCGGAGGGGAGCGCCTATATGAAGGATGAGATGGAGGCAGGGAATTCCATGGGGAATCAGGCACTGTTTGATTCTTCGGGGAATGCGAATCCGGCGCTGCTACATTTGGGGACAATGTAAAAAGCGTTGGTTTTGTGAATATTGTTTAGGGTCAGAGCGTGCAGACAGTCTGTGCGCTCTTTTTATATTACAGGAAATATGCCACTAAAGTGGCGCATCGGCGGCGCGACGAGTAGGGGAAGAGACCTTCCCTGCCCGATTGCTATAGGAAATTGCAATATACGGCAGAAAAAATATGTGTTCCATGATAAAATAGAGAGAACGGTAATTGTGTGGATACACAGTGGTAAAAACGAATGTACGGATGGGGGGATTAAGATGATTCTGAGTGTCAGCAGACGGACCGACATACCGAATTACTATTCAGACTGGTTTTATAACAGAATAAAGGAAGGCTTCGTCTATGTCAGAAACCCGATGAATGCGCATCAAATCAGCAGGATAAGCCTGTCTCCGGAGGTGGTGGACTGCATTGTTTTCTGGACAAAGAATCCCGCCAATATGTTGGCGCGTCTGGAGGAGCTGCGGGAGTATCCGTATTATTTCCAATTTACCCTGACCGGCTATGGCAAAAACGTGGAGCCCGGGCTTCCCGATAAGCGCAGGGAGGTTATCCCGACCTTTCAGAGGTTGTCAGAGAAAATCGGGATACAAAGGGTAGTATGGCGTTATGACCCGATTTTTCTGAATGCGCAGTATACCTGCGAATACCATTTGAAAGCATTTGAAGAAATCGCAGGCAGTCTTGAGGGCTGTACGCGGAAGGTGGTAATCAGCTTTGTGGATTTGTATGCCAAGACACAGCGCAATATGGCAGGGCTGCAGCTTCGGAGCCTTTCGGATGAGGAAATGCTTTGTCTTGCGGGAGAGCTTGTTGAAATCGCGCAAAGGTACGGGATGGAAGTGGAATCCTGTGCGGAGTCGATTGACCTTGGAAGCGTCGGGGTCAGGCACGGGAGCTGCATTGACAAAAGACGGATAGAGGAAATCATCGGATGTAAGTTGATTGCAGATAAGGATAAAAATCAGAGGACGGAATGCGGCTGCTTTGAGAGTGTCGAAATCGGTACTTATAATACCTGTGGAAACGGCTGCAAATACTGTTATGCGAATTTCAGTGACGAGAGAGTGCGGGAGGGCAGGAGCGCCTATGACGCAAACGCGCCGCTGCTGTGCGGCAGCGTGGGTGCGGAGGACAAGATTACGGAGAGAAAGGTCAAATCGCTCAAGGACATCCAACTCAGTCTTTTCGACTTGTAGCCATAGAGACGAAAATTTTCAGGCTCTTTTGTTCTCTTTTTTGAGAAAGACTTTGCGGAAAATTTCCGCAATTAGAAAAACAATCGGATATAGTAGGACGTAGAAATGCAGCAGCAACAAGCACTTTGAAAACTGCATGACCGTCCGAAGGGATATTTGTCAGTGAAGTGTCCGCAATGACAGGAGCGCACCAAGGCAAAGAAAACGTATGCTGCCACAAAAGACAGTCTGCAGGAAACCATAAGGGGAGAGCGGTGCATAACGAGAAAGGGTTACACGGAACTGCGTCAATTAATTTTGAGCTTTTTGGCAGAGGAAGGACATTCTGTCTTTTCTCAATGGGGATGCATATATTACGGTTATGGTACAACTGAAGAAAACCTTTTGGACAGCGCGGAAGTATGTGGAGGATTGCGAATGAATGCAAGGGATGAATTTTATGTGACCTTGGGTGAAGATCTGACGCAGAAGGGCAGGCAATCGGTGCTGTACAGATATTTGGAGGAGGAGCAGGAGCGAAAGGCGGCAAATGCGGATGCCAAAACAATAGACAGTGCCAGAAGCTATCAATTGCGGCTCAGGTATTACAGAAGCCGGTTGCTGGAAGGAGGACTTTCCCCGGAGGAGTACACAGGGCGGCTGTTGGCGCTTCTGTTGCAAAAGCCGAAATTCTGTAAGCAATGCGGAAAACCGGAAAAGAGCCTGGAGCGCAAAAAGCGAATCGGATATCAAAGCAAGGATCCCGAGCCATACCTTGAGGAACTGTTACATACGGTGCTGGGATATGACCGGACAGAAGGAAATGACAATAAAACACAGGATATGCAACGGGCAGTGGCGCTTTTGAATGCGGGCGGAGCTGCGAAGGATACCGCTGCGGTAGGGCGGCTGCGGGAGGCACATTTTCTGGAGGAGCCATATACAAAGCTGATGCTGATTACGGACGCCGTGCTTGACGTGGCAGTCGCTTATGATATCAAAGAGTTCTTCTTTGGAACCGTGGTTGAGACGCTTGAGGAGTATACCGTGAGCAAGCGGCAGAAAAGCTTGGATAAGGCGCTGACGGGTTCCCGACCGGAGCGAACCGATAAATCATTAAAGCTTATCGAGTATTATTGCAGGAAAGAGGGCAAGGCGCTTTTTGGTTCGGGGGCAGACGTTATTAAGGAGATACATGATACGGAATGTGACGCGCTGTACCGAAAACTGTTGGAAAGCGGGAATGAGCAGGTATTCGTTCCGTTGCTGGTAGATGGAGAGACCGGGTGCGGCATTTACATTATCGGAAGGTCTTATTTTGAAGGCAGTGAGGACCTGCAAGGGCTTGCGAAGGAAAAGGATAAATGCTGCGCTTACGGCGTAATTTTCTTTGACAATGACAGCGGTGAGGGTGTAAGGAGCGGATATCATATCAATAATCCGTTTTGTGAATTTTCCTGTTTTAACGAGGCGCGCTTTCGTGGAGATTGGAGTTATGAGCAGGCGCGTCAGGATGCGATAGACATGATGCGGGAGATAAACGGGAAAATGCCGGAGGGGGTATCAGATGTCTTTCGAAAATATTTTGAGGAGGTGGAAGACAGAGAACAGGTGCAGGATGAACAGGGAACCGGAAGGGTAGTTGCCGGCTATGAGAAGGCGTTTAGAGAGAAGGCAAAGACGGGACAGGGAACCGGATGGATGGTTGCAGGCTATGAGAAAGCGGTCAGAGAAAGGTAACAGCGCAGGCACAACTGAATATAGAGGCGGATATGGCACTTATGTATATTTAGAAAAAAATATATGTGGGTGCTTTTTTTATGAAGAAGAGAGAGGAACGCATCAGGTTGATTTGATATGCTCCAAAATATCGGATACGTCGCAGTCAAGGATAAAGCAAAGCGTGTCCAATGTTTTGGTAGTAATGGCCTCGCCCTTTTTCATCCGATACAGCGTATTCGCGGACAGTCCGTGTTTGAATATCAGTTCATATTCCGTAACGCCTTTGTGAAAAAGCGTGTCGTAAAAAGGCTTATAGGATATCACGGGATGCACCTCACTTTCTTAACATAAGGTAACATATTTAATATGTTGAATATGCTTAAAGTATTGAGATTATTTTCTTTGAAAAGCAGGAGACTTCCTGCATAGTATGGACAGAATTTCGGAAATTTTATGTATGAAAATTCGGAAATCGAAATGATGAGACAGGAGGGAGCAAAAGGATGAAGGAAACTTCGGAAAAAAAAGAGCAGCAGTCGGATGGAAACGTGTATGAATTGGCAATATATTTTGCAAGGATGTGGGGGGTTATGGAGGCGTTGGAGCCGTTTCCCAACCTTGGGTTTGAACGCGTGCGGGATATCGTGGTAACACTGGCGGAGAAGTTTTGCGCAGGGAAGGAGGAGGATTTTGTCCGATTTTTCACGGAACACGCGGCTGAATATAAAGAGAGAGCATATTAAAAATATACTTAATATATTGACTAGTATCAAAGCATTGAGTATAATGTAAAAGTATTTGTACACAGCTTCATGCAGAGAAGTAAATTTAACAGAGGATAAGGGAATATGAGAAAAAAATTACTGAGTGAGTACTCGATAGAACTGATGGTGGGTATGTATCTGCTCTATTCGCTGTATATTAACAGGGCCGGTGCCATATACGGCTATGTCAATGCGTGGTATGTCATCAATTACTCTTACGGATTCGGCTCAAGACTTTTGATAGGAAGTCTGATCAGCCTGCTCACAGGCGGCTTTGTCACGAAAGTGTTTGCGTACAATTTTGTGCTGGTGTCATTGTGCGCTGTGAGTATCCTGTTGGCGCTGGTCATTGGAAAAGTTTACAAAAAAATGCCTGATACACAGTCAAAAACGGCAGTATTGTTTTTGACTGTGTTTTATCTGATGTCGCCGGCATCTCCGGAATACCTTTGGACAGGAGAGAACATGGGAAGGCTCGAAACGTATTTATTACTTTTGACGCTGATTACGGTTATCGTATTTTTTTACATAAAGAATATTTA
>CAMWYL010000192.1 GCA_947178465.1 uncultured Lachnospiraceae bacterium
TGTAGACCCTATGGATTTGGTAAAGTAAGGAGGTTTGTGTTTCCATGAAAAGAATATATTCCGTATCGGTAGAAAACAGAGCCGGCGTACTTTGCAAGGTATCGGGCCTGTTCTCGAGAAGATGCTTCAATATCGACAGCCTTGCCGTTGGGGAGACGGAAGACCCTGAGATTTCCTGCATGACGATTGTAAGCTCCGGGAATCAGCGGACTATTGAGCAGATAGAGAAGCAGCTGAATAAAAAGATTGACGTTATCAAGGTAAAGACCTTTGAGGAGAAGGACAGCATCAGCAGGGAGTTGATGCTGATTAAGGTGAAATATAACCGCGGAACGCGGCGCGACATTATGGAAATCTGTGAGATTATGAAGGCGGATATCGTTGACATGTCCAATACCATGATGATGATACAAATCTGCGACCTGCCGGAGCGCATCAAAGTCATGCTCGATATGCTCAAGTCCATAAGCATTGTAGAAGTAGCAAGAACCGGGACTTTGGCTTTGCCTAAATGTGTTGACAATTAACATAATAGTTGCTAAAATTGAAATCGTGTATGAATTACCGGAAGGAGTGTATATTTATGCAGAAGAGGGTTTTTCAGCTTCTGGTTGACAATAATGCCGGCGTTTTGAGCCGCATATCAGGGCTTTTTTCAAGACGCGGCTACAATATTGAGAGCATTACGGCGGGTGTGACAGCCGACCCGCGGTTTACACGCATTATTATCGTGACCTCAGGCGAGGAGGATATCCTTGACCAGATTGAGAAGCAGGTTGCGAAGCTTGTAGATGTCAGAGATATCCATGAATTGAAGCCGGACAACAGCGTATACAGAGAGCTTTGCCTGATTAAGGTCCGCTCTACACCGGAGAAGCGTCAGTCTGTTATTGCGGTGGCGGATATTTTCAGGGCGAAGATTATTGATGTCAATATTGACAGCCTGATTGTGGAGCTTACGGGAAATCAGTCAAAAATTGAAGCATTTATCGCATTGCTTCAGGATTATGAAATCCTTGAAATTGCAAGGACGGGTATCTCAGGATTAGAGCGCGGTACGGAGAATGTCATTTATCTCGAGTAGTGATTATACGATATTTATGCATGAATAATACATAAAATATAAAATTTTTATTTTCTAGGAGGAAATTAAAATGGCAGAAGCAAAGATTTACTATCAGGAGGATTGCAACCTTTCTCTTTTGGAGGGGAAGACAATCGCGGTTATCGGCTACGGCAGCCAGGGACATGCACATGCGTTGAATGCGAAGGAGTCAGGATGCAATGTTATTATCGGCCTTTATGAGGGCAGCAAGTCTTGGGACAAGGCTGTAAAGCAGGGCTTTGAGGTTTTCACGGCTGCAGAGGCTGCAAAGAAGGCAGATATTATTATGATCCTGATCAATGACGAGCTGCAGGCAGATATGTATAAGAAGGATATCGAGCCGAACCTTGAAGCAGGCAACATGCTGATGTTTGCACACGGCTTTAACATTCATTTCGGCTGCATTAAGCCGCCCGCAAATGTAGACGTTACGATGATTGCACCGAAGGGACCCGGACACACGGTTCGTTCCGAGTATCAGGCAGGCAAGGGTGTTCCCTGTCTGGTAGCGGTAGAGCAGAATGCTACAGGCAAGGCGCTTGATATGGCGCTTGCATATGCGCTTGCAATCGGCGGAGCCAGAGCCGGTGTATTGGAGACCACCTTCAGAACAGAGACAGAGACTGATTTGTTCGGCGAGCAGGCAGTTCTTTGCGGCGGTGTCTGCGCACTGATGCAGGCAGGCTTCGAGACCTTGGTTGAGGCAGGCTATGACCCGAGAAACGCTTACTTTGAGTGTATCCATGAGATGAAGCTGATTGTAGATTTGATCTATCAGTCCGGCTTTGCGGGAATGCGTTATTCCATCTCCAATACGGCAGAGTATGGCGATTATATCACAGGTCCGAAGATTATCACGGATGAGACGAAGAAGACGATGAAGAAAATCCTTTCTGATATTCAGGATGGTTCCTTCGCAAAGGAATTCCTTCTGGATATGTCTCCGGCAGGCCGTCAGGTTCACTTCAAGGCAATGAGAAAGCTTGCTGCGGAGCATCCTTCTGAGAAGATTGGTGAGGAAGTTCGCAAGCTTTACAGCTGGAATAATGAAGAGGATAAGTTCATCAACAACTAATCTGAAAAGAACATAAGGTACTGAAAGGGAGGAAGGCGAAGCATGTGTTTTGCTTCCTCTCTTTTTATATAATAATGAATAAGAGTAACGGGAAGGAGAATATTATCGTGAATATTTTGGTTATCAACGGCAGCCCCAAGGGGGAGAACAGCATTACGCTACAGACTATGTTATACTTACAGAAGCACTTTCCGAAGCATAGCTTTGAATTCCTGCACGCGGGACAGCGCATCCGGGCATTGGAGAAGGACTTTGCGCCCGCCAAAGAAGCGTTGGAGCGGGCGGAGCTTATTGTATTTTCTTATCCGGTATATACGTTTCTGGCACCCGGCCAGCTTCACCGTTTTATAGAGCTTATGAAGCAGTCAGGCGTCTGTCTTTCAGACAAGTATGCGACACAGTTTACCACCTCCAAGCACTTTTACGATGTTACAGCACATCGCTATATTCAGGAGAATTGTCAGGATATGGGGTTAAAATTTGTAAAAGGGCTGTCCGCGGATATGGAGGACCTTTTAAAGCCCCGCGGCAGGAAAGAAGCAGTTATGTTCTTTCGGTACGTTCTGTGGTGTATGAAGCAGGGCAGCTATGAGCCCTTCCCTGCGCCTGCAGAGGCTCCTGTCCGTATGCCTGTCTACATTCCGGAAACCTCGAGTCGGAAAAAGAGCGGTAAGGTTGTAATTGTCACGGATGCTTCTGCGGAGAATGGTCAGCTGCGGAGCATGATTGCACGCTTTCAGCTTGTCCTGCCTTTACACAGCGAGGTTGTAAATATCCGTGATTACCCCTTTCAGGGAGGCTGCCTTGGCTGTTTTCACTGTGCTCCTGCAGGCAAATGTATATATAAAGACGGGTTTGACGAATTCCTGCGCAATGAAATTCAGCGAGCAGATGCGGTCGTGTATGCATTTTCCATTCAGGACCATTCCATGGGAGCGATTTTTAAAAAGTATGACGACCGGCAGTTCTGTAACGGACACCGCACCGTCACCATGGGAAGCCCTGTCGGATATTTAATCAGCGGCGCTTACAGTCGGGAGGAAAATCTCAGAATGGTTATCGAAGGGCGAAGCGCGGTTGGCGGGAACTTCCTTGCGGGAGTTGCTACGGATGAGACGGATCCGGATGCTGCCATTGACCGTATGGCGCATACACTGGCTTATGCGCTCCGGAATCATCACACGCAGCCGCAGAATTTCTACGGCGTGGGCGGGATGAAGATTTTCCGCGATTTGATTTTCCAGATGCAGGGAATGATGAAGGAAGACCATCGGTTCTTTAAGGCACATGGACAGTATGATTTCCCGCAGAAGCAGCCTGGTACGATTCTGAAAATGTATCTGGTGGGCGGACTGCTTTCCATGCCTGCGGTTCAAAAGAAAATGGGGAATAAAATGACTGAGGGAATGCTTGCACCTTATCGGAAGGTTTTGGAGGACACCAAAAAATAATCCGGGGGGAAAGTCCGGGAGATTGAAAATGTATCTGATATCTGCATATTTTGATGATGTGACGAACAAAAAAATACAGCGGCTGATCCATCAGGTTGCGGCAAGAACAAATAATACCTTTATGACAGACAACCATGTACCGCCGCATATGACAATATCATCCATAGAGGCGAGGTCGGCGGAGGTTCTTCTTCCGCCGCTCAGTGCCTTAGAGGGGGCATTGGCACGCGGAAGCGTGCAGTTTGTCTCCGTCGGTCAATTACTGCCGTATGTTCTGTATATAACGCCGGTGCTGAATGCGTATCTGCAAGACTTATCTGAGCAGATATATGCGGCGGTATCGGAAATCGAACAAACCTCCGTGAGTAAATACTATAGGCCGCTGTCATGGCTGCCGCATGTCACGATAGCGAAGACCTTATCACAAGAACAGATGCGGGAAGCCTTTGCGGTGGTTCAGGACAGCTTTGGGGTATTTGAGGGACAGATTACGGAAATCGGCGTGGCAAGGACGAATCCCCATGAGGATATTTTGCGGTTTCCACTGACATAGACTGCTTCCCCAAGAAATTTATGATTAGAATATCGGAAATGATGCAACTTTGATGCAATTTTGATACAACTTTGATGGATGACTCATGTAAAGTAGAAACAGGACAGTGTTATCACTAAGACGGATAACCGTATTCCATACAAATGCTTTGTCGAGGAGTGTGTGCGAATGAAAAGGAGAAAACAGAATCCATCAATAAGTATGCTTTTTGCGTTGTTTGTTATGAGTATTCTTCTTATGAAAATGCAGGTAAATGCAGCTGAGGAGAATACGACAGCTTCAGAGGGTGATATTGCAGGCGGTACCTATAAGGATATCGTCTGGCGCATTGACGCTTCCGGTAAGCTGACGGTGACGGGAACGGGAGATTTTTCGGCATATGCAGGGTATGACAGAGCACCATGGTACGATTATCACTATGACATTTATTCAGCAGAGGTTACTGTCGAAGGCATGACGAATGCCTCTTTTATGTTCTACAACTGTAGCAATATGACCGACGTGAACCTGTCCGGATTCGACACAAGCAAGGTAACTGATATGAGCAGTATGTTTTCAGGTTGTAGTCGTCTTGCAAAATTAGATACAAGCAGCTTTGACACAAGTAATGTGACAGATATGGGCGGCATGTTTTACGATGACAGATGTCTGACAGATTTAGACGTAGGGCATTTCAGCACGGGCAATGTAACGGATATGAGCTACATGTTTTTGGGATGCAGCGGACTGACAGATTTGAATTTAAGCAACTTTGATACAAGAAATGTAACGGATATGGATTCTATGTTTAGAGAATGCAGCAGGTTAAAATGCGTTGATGTGAGCAGCTTTGATACCGGGAATGTGACAAACATGGGGGGCATGTTTTGGGAATGTGGCGGGTTGACGAATTTAGATTTAAGCAGCTTTAATACCGGGAATGTAACAGATATGCATGCCATGTTTTGGGAATGCGGCAGGTTAACGAATCTGAATTTAAGTAATTTTGATACAAGAAACGTAACGAGTATGCGGTATATGTTTGGGGACTGTTACGGCTTGTTAAGCTTAGACGTAAGCCATTTCAACACAGGCAATGTAACAGATATGTATGAGATGTTTTATAACTGTCACAAATTGACAAGCTTAGATATAAGCAATTTTGATACAGGCAATGTAACGAATATGCAGTCCATGTTCAAAAATTGCCTTTCCTTAAACAAGCCGGATTTGAGCGGCTTTGACACACATAACGTAGTCGATATTCAATCCATGTTTTATAGTTGCGACAATCTTGTAAGCTTAGATTTAAGCGGTTTTGATACAGGCAATGTGGTTGATATGAATACCATGTTTTATAATTGCCGCAGCCTGACAAGCTTGGATTTAAGCGGCTTTGATACAGGCAGCGTAGTCAATATGCAGTCCATGTTTTGTAACTGTGACAATCTTGTAAGCTTGGATTTAAGCGGTTTTGATACAGGCAACGTAGAAGATATCAATTTTAGGATTTATAATTGCCACAGCCTGACACGCTTGGAGTTAAGCATGTTGGAGACATGAATTGAAGAATATATGAATGGTATGTTTTATAATTGTGGCAGCCTGACAAGCTTGGATTTAAGCAGTTTTGATACAAGCAGGGTAGAATATATGATTTCTATGTTTGAAGGCTGCCATAATCTGACGGATATCAGTGTAAAAGACAGTCGTAAAGAATCGTCCGTAAATATGACTTTATTTTTTAGAAACTGTGAGAAATTATTTGAGGCGAATATGGAAAACGCGCAGGAAAAAGCAATGACAAATATACCGGCTCTGTTCAAAAGCGACGAAAGGTCGTCCGTTATGGATGAAATGATACCACACAAAGAGCCGGTTGCAGATATCACTTTGTTTTTCGAAAGCAATATTCGACAGATTATGGTGAATGAAGTAAATATGGATGTCGTTTCCGGGGAGTATTGTGGTATCATTGGATTAAATATAAAAAACTTTGATACAAAGAATGTGAAATTCATGAGCTATATGTTTAAGGACTGCGGCAGTCTTACCTATCTGAACTTAAGCAATTTTGATATGAGCAGTGTGAAGAAGGCTGCTTCCATGCTTTCCGGATGCAACAGTTTGATGATGATTGATACCCCGTATAATCTGCAGGAAGACATTTTTCTGCCCGACAGCGGCAGAGTGTCTTGGCATCAACCAAACGGAGAATGGCTGAGTGCCCTGCCGAAGCAGACGGACACAAGCATCCGGATAAGATACTTTTAACAGCAGTCAGGGG
>CAMWYL010000193.1 GCA_947178465.1 uncultured Lachnospiraceae bacterium
AAAGATTTCCGCAGAACGCTTTGCCATTTCCTCCTCGCTGCCCCAGAGGTTCTTCTTTTCAGTATCCACAATGCTTTTCCTGTCCCAGCCCTCGCCCGAAAAGCGGCAAATCGTAATGACAGCCGTGTCAGTATAGGCGCTTGCCTTCTTTAGCAGCTCGGCGGGAACCTCCGGCTCTATGGTCATCCCCGGAACCCTGCCCGCCTGATATTGCGCCTTTACATTGTCACGGTAAAAAGCGGACAGCTCCTCGAACACACTTACTCTGTCCTTTAACAGACCGAAGCCCTCGTACAGATTCCGCGCGTAGGAGACGGTCACTTCCCCGCTTCCGCCGCCGCCCCGCACATAGTCAAAGCTTGCCTTTCCAAAAAGCGCAACCTTGCTTCCCTTCGCAAGCGGAAGCAGATTTCCGTCATTTTTCAGGAGCACCATGCCCTCTTTGGCCGCCTCCTTTGAAAGCGCGATGTGCTTTTTACCTGCCGTCACCTTCTCACCGTTCTCCCCCAACGGAATATTCGGCTGATACATTACGCGTGTCCACTTTTGCATTTGCAGTCCCTCCATCATCTATACAATATTATGGGTATATTCTAACATTGTACCTGTCATATGTAAACAAAAGAAACATAAGCCGACTTTTCGCTTTTTTACTCCGTAGCAGCAGTCATATGTCAATGCACTTTCTCTGCAATCCGTTTTCACGGTAAAATCATCACTCAATCATTTATTCCAAAACACATACATATCACCTTGATCCTATACCCGTGCGCACAAAAAGGTGTAAAGTCTTGATTATTCAACAGACTTTACACCTTATTTTGTATATTGGTTATGTGGTCGTTTTATGCCATTTTTTGTTTCAGTTCTCTTACTTCCGTCTCCAACATCCTGACTTTAATAGCAAGCATTTCAACTTCATTGCTTGGTCTCATGGCTTCATGCAGATTTCTTGATAAATCAAGATGTCCTTCCGCCACACGCTGAATATTGACACGGATTTCATTTTCAAGAGCCAATTTAATGCTTGTAACATTATCTTCGATGTTTGTTGTACGCTGCTTTAGCTCCTGCATCTCAGATAAGAGCAAGTCAAGCTTTTCACTATCGGTCATACCAATCCTCCATTCTTATTCAACCTTTACCATGATTACCAAATTCATTGCTTAAGTATAATTATAGTATATCACGACTCAGGTATAAAGTCTATCCAATTATCAATTTGACTTTCCCCATTTTTTCCAGTCTGTTGTTTGCAAAGCTGCATAAACACTAAATATATGAGCAAATCTTAGTTGTGATTGTGCCTTTTATGAGAATCGTTGATTTTATGCGGGTTTCAAGGGTGTCAATTTAAAAAATGGGGAAACTCAAAAATTATCAAGCTCTCCCTATTCACCTTTCTTATTACAGTTCTTCCGAATATTTTCCATAAACGTAATGCCTGACCTTGCCGTAATCCAAGGTCCCCTCAGGAAATCCATTGTTTCCCACAGTAATGGTTCACTATGCCATACCATAAAAAATCGAGAGCAAATACAATGATGCCATTGCAATGATATCATTTTTTTGCTCTCGATTTCAATATTCCTTCTCTACCTTATCCAGCGCATACCGCGCCTTAAATTCCCGCAAATCCGCCTCGTTGCGAATCAGCATAATCTCCTCAAACCTTCCGGTGCGGATATCCTTAAAGCCCGCGACCTGCTCGCCGTTACAAATGCTGCATTTGATAACCGGCTTTTGGTTTTCCCGGTCATAGGTATCCGTCTGTGTTGTCTGTTTTCTCCGAAACACGGCGCACCTCCCGTTCCCTTTGTTTTCCCAAAGGATACCGGCCGCCGCGTGTTCCTCCGGGATAATCATATTGTGAACCGAGACACCGGCGATACGTTTCCGCACTCCTCCCGGAACCGATACCTCTATTACTATAACGCAGTTTCCCACAAAACGCAAGCTCTGCGCAACTAATATCCCGGAACCGACAGATATATCTGCCATTTGTGTTTATTGTCTTGCTTTAACGAATTCAATGGCTTCTTTTCCTGATATATGTTCAATGGATAATTCCATCATACATAAGCTTTTCCATTCTCTGTTGATTGCATTTTGGCGTTCTGTTTCATTGCCATTTGGATTGTATTTTACAGATAATGCCTGTATTGCCTTTTTCATTTCCGATTCATCTTCCATAATGCGGATTCTTCCAAAGACAATCACACTTCTGAAATAAGTTGTATATTCCTTTGGGATTATCTCGTCCTGACCAACCACACAGAAAGAAGCCTTGTCATATCTTTTTATTGCGTCAAGTTTATGCCCGCTTTTTGCCCCATGAAAATACAGTTTGGAATTATCATACACATAGCTGATTGGAACCGCATAAGGATAATCATCATCTCCCAACAATGCTAAAACACCCGATTTCCCCCTGCTTAAAATATCAATACTTTCCTCTAATGATAATTCCTGTCTTTTTCTGCGTAACTCTCTGAACATACTTGTTACCACTCCTTTTATTAATATTTTTCAGACTAACCTCCATGATTCCGCTCTGCGGAATCTCAAATTCATGCGGAGAATGCCCGTTTTTTAAGGCGAATTTATTCGCCATGTATTCTTCTGTGTGAGAAGTACTTCTCACACTAATTTACAGGTTCTTTTGTATAATGCCATTCCCATTATACAAACCATACCTTCCGTAATCGGGTACGATAACCATACTCCTGCCATTCCCCAAATATAAGAAAGGAAAAACGCCATTGGAATGACTATGAAAAATCCCCTTGATAAAGAAATGGCCTGTGCCGGTAACGCTTTTTCGGTTGATGTAAAATGCGTGGAAAGGATGATATTAAAACCCGCAAAAGGAACGGCCGTAAAATATAATTTAAGCCCGGTTATGGCAATTTGCCGCAATTCCTCATTATGCTCACTGTTAAATGCTCCTGCTATTGGATCAGAGCACAATAAAAACATAGAATAAATGCAAGCTGAAATAAGCAGCAGCGTTATAATTGCATATTTTAATATTTTCTTAATATCATCTTTTTTTCCATATCCGTAAGCCCGACTTGTAATCGGTTGTATCCCTTGTGCAATTCCTGTATAAATTGATGTAACTACAAGTGATAAGTTAGCAACTATCCCATAGGCGGCTACGCCGATATTACCTTGCAGCCGAAGAATAATGAAATTGAATACAATCATTACAATTCCGGAAGCAACTTCCGTAATTAGTGAAGGAATACCCAGCGAGATAATATTTATGGTCAGACCGGGAGTAAACTCCGGTTTCATCAAATGAAAATTGTTTTGTTTTGTATACCGATGTTTTGCCAAAATACACATACTTATTATGGGGGCGAGTCCCGTTGCCAATACAGCACCCAATATTCCCATTTTCAGCGGAAATATAAATATATAATCCAATATAATATTTGATAAACTGCCTATCAGCAAAGCTGTCATGGAAAGTTTTGGATTGCCATCATTTCTTACAAAACAAATCAGTATATCATTCATCATAAAAGCAGGGGAAAAAAGTAAAATAACCTGCAGGTAAGTTTTTGTCATATCAAACACTTCACTATCTGCACGTAATACAGACGTCATTTTTTCAGAAAGAAAAACGCCGGTAAACAGGAACAATACTGCTAAAACAGCTGCAACGCATATTACATTAGTAAATGTTCTATTTGCATTTTGATTTTCTTTTTGCCCTCTGAAAATAGCATATTTTGTAGCTCCACCCATTCCTAACATCAGACCGCTTCCATGAATAAAACTATATATTGGAATAGCTAAATTAAGTGCAGTCAGTCCGGTTGAACCCAAACCGTCAGACACAAAAAAAGTATCAGCAAGAATATAACAGGATAAACCAATCATACCAAATATATTTAAAGTTACATATTGAATAAATTCTTTGAACAATTCTTTTGACTTCATCTGCATTACCCCTCTATATAAAAAAGCATCAAACCCCCTATCTTCTAAGACCTAATGATAGAAAGTCTGACGCTTAATCTCTTTACCCGGTGGCAAAAAGCTACGTTTCATCTTATAATTGCTTCATTGTATATCAGAAAAACATAAAAAGCAATATCTTCGCCTACTTCTTTAATAATAATTAAATTTGACCGCTACACCATTAACCATACTCTATTCCTTACTCCAAAGATAGCAATACGCCTGTGTCCTTGCCGCAAAGCGATGTGTTTTCAACAGCTCCCGCATCTCCGCCCTCGTATACCAGCCTGCCTCGATTTCCTCCATCGTAGAGGTACTGTGCTGGAATTCCCCTCTTGCCTTCCCGACAATACACACATTAATCTCGTTGCTGAAACCCACCGCACTGTAGCTTGGTCCGATAATATCATTTATTTCATACAGCTCCAATCCGGTCTCCTCCCACAGCTCGCGCTTCGCGCTCTGCTCCGGCTGCTCTCCCGGGTCAATCAGGCCTGCCGGGAAATTGTACACCCAATCTCCGACCGCCATCCGAAATTCTTTGTTGACCAGAATCCGTTCCCCCGCCTCATCCGTCGCAATTATGACAACCGCGTCAGGTTTATCGCCGTGAAGCGCTTCGAAAGTCTCCATATCGCGTCTCCGGCTGATAATTTCGTATATCTTTTCCTTATTGTCAACCGTCTCGTATGTAATATCATAACGCGTGATAAATTTTCCCGCTTCCTTTTTCCGAATTCCTTTAAATTTCATTTCTATTCCTCCGTCTTTCGCTTTCCCTGCAAATCCGCCCCTGCATGCACAATATCCTTTACCACCTCGCCCGCAATAATCAGCCCTGCCACACTCGGCACAAAGGCGATACTCCCCGGGGTCTGCCTTCTTCGCTCCTCTGTATCCTGAGAACGCAAGGCCTCCTCTCCCATATCCTGCTCCGCAGAATACGGCGTAATCGGCGGCTCCTCCGAGTAGACCACCTTTAAGCGCTCAATACCGCGTTTTTTCAATTCTCTGCGCATAACCTTTGCCAACGGGCATACCTTGGTATCATAGATATCCGCCACGCGAAAAGCCGACGCGTCCAGCTTGTTTCCCGCTCCCATGGAGCTGATAACCGGCGTCCCCGCCGCTTTCGCCCGCATAATAAGCTCCAGCTTTCCGGTCACCGTGTCGATCGCGTCCACCACATAATCGTAGCAGCCAAAATCAAACTGCTTCGCCGTGTCAGGCATATAAAAAACCCTGTAAATATTGACGACAGCGTCCGGATTTATCGAAAGAACGCGTGCCCGTGCCACATCCACCTTATAATGTCCGACCGTGTCCCGTGTCGCAATGATCTGACGGTTAATATTTGAGACACACACCTCGTCATTGTCGATCAAATCCAGTGTTCCGACGCCGCTTCTTGCCAACCCCTCGACCACATAACCGCCAACTCCGCCAATCCCAAATACCGCGACCCGCGCATTCGCCAGGCGTTCCATTCCTTCTCTCCCAATCAATAATTCTGTCCTTGAAAACGGCTGCAGCATAATCCCCTCCGAACGGTTCTGTACCTCTCATGCAAAAGCCCCATAAGAACCTCTCCTTACAGGGCTTAATCCTTTACGCATTGATATCACGGCAAGTCTTACGGTCTCTGACCCATACCACCCTCTAAGGTAATGGTCTCGCCGGTCATATACTTGAAATCCGGAGATGCAAGCTGTACGCAGACACGTCCGATTTCCAGCTCCGCATCGCCATAGTGTCCGGCAGGCGGCATCTTTACATTCGCCTTAAACGCATCCGGATATGCCTTCTCAAAATTCTCAAGCTGTGCCGTCCATGCCAGCGGACAGATGATATTGACATTCACACCGTCCTTCGCCCACTCGGTTGCCGCAACACGCGTCAGTCCACGGATGCCCTCCTTTGCCGCCGCATATGCACACTGTCCGAAGTTGCCGAACAATCCTGCACCGGAAGCAAAATTGATTACCGTTCCCTTCGTCTCAACCAGATGCGGATAGCATGCCTTCATATAGTAAAAGGTCGCATAAAGTCCGGAATAGAGCGCAAGGTCAAACTGCTCCGTCGTGTGCTCACTGAGCGGCACACCGGATGCGGAAGCCTGCGCGTTATTGATCAGCACATCAATCCGCCCGAACTTTTCCATTGTCTGACGCACGACCTCTTCTACCACTGCCTGATTGTCTGCCTTTGCATTCACGTCCGCGGCAACCGTAAGCACCTCAATGCCGTACAGCCGCTCCAGCTCCTCCTTCGCGTCCTCAAGCTTCTGCACATTCCGCCCGGTGATGACGATATTCGCGCCCTCCTTCGCATAGGCCGTCGCAATGCCGTAACCGATGGAGCCGCAGCGCCCGTCACTCAAAACCGCACGTCCCGCGCCCGTGATAATTGCTGTCTTTCCTGTTAAAAATCCCATAAAATGCACCTCCGTATCATTAT
>CAMWYL010000194.1 GCA_947178465.1 uncultured Lachnospiraceae bacterium
ATGCGCCATGTGTACACGCAGATCCTTATCGATAATCTGTACCTTCGGGTTGTCATGCTTGATAGACGCTCTCTTATCCAGCTCCCAGATAATCGGCATCAGCTGCGGAACCACCTTCTGCAGGTACTTAATCGGCCACTTCTCCAGCGCCTCCGCGAGAATGGTGTGGTTGGTATACGCACAGGTCTTGCTGACAACCGCAATTGCCTCCTCCATCTCGAAGCCCTCTTCCTCGGTCAGGATACGAATCAGCTCCGGAATCACCATGGTCGGATGGGTATCATTAATCTGGATAACTACATGCTCGTTCATCTTGTGAAGGTCGTAGCCGTTGTCCTTCATTTCCTTTAAGATAAGCTGCGCACCGTTGCATACCATGAAATATTGCTGATAAATACGGAGTTGCTGCCCTGCCTCGTCAGAATCATCCGGATATAGGAATAATGTCAGGTTCTTGTCGATATCCTTCTTGTCAAAATCAATACCATCCTCAACAATGCTCTCATCAATCGTCTCAATATCAAACAGATGCAGCTTATTGATGCCCTCGTCATAACCGATCACGTCAATATCATACAGTCTTGATGTTACTTTCTTCTTGCCAAAGTATACAGGGAAGGAAATGTCAGTCTTTGTCAGCCAGGTCTGCTCCTCAATCCAGTCATTCTTCTCAGCGGTCTGCATCCTGTTCTTAAATACCTGCTTGAACAATCCGAAGTGATAGTTCAGACCGATACCGTCTCCGGGAAGCCCCAGGCTTGCGATAGAGTCCAAGAAACATGCCGCAAGTCTGCCAAGTCCGCCGTTTCCAAGAGAAGGCTCCGGCTCGATTTCCTCGATACGGCTCAGCTCCTTGCCCTCCTCCTTCAATGCAGCCTCAAGCTCATCATAGATGCCAAGATTGATAAGATTGTTAGACAACAGCTTACCAATCAAGAACTCCGCGGAGATATAATAAACCTTCTTCGTCCCCTTAATCTGTCCTTTTCCCTGCATCATATCCTTAGTCATATTCAGGACTGCAAAGTAAACCTGCCGGTCATCAAGCTCCTTTATGGTCTTACCGTACATTTTCTGTGCTACTGCTTCTAAGTTTGCTTTTACGCTCATTTTACCCTCATTTCTGCGCGGCTCATTTCTTATTGATTATATGATACTATAGCATGCCGGCGGATGCCGCACGGACACCGGCCTGCTGAATAAACAATGGAAACAATTTCCGGTTTTATGAATTCCTATGAAATCACATCAAGATATTTCATCCTGATCAGCTTGTGTGGCAGGATAATCTCCTGACCGCTCCCCCCTTCCATAAGTCTCGCAAGCTCCTCCACCGCACTTGCCGCGATTGTTTGAAAGTCCTGCTTTACCGTATGCATCTGCTTTCCTGCGTATCCCATAAGACTGATTCCGTCAAAGCCGCACACCGGCCGGTAAATATCCATATCAATCAATGCCTTCATCGCACCGATTGCCATCAAATCGGAAGCGCATATAATTGCGTCCTTTTTCGCGGCGTACTTCATCGTAATCCTTCTTGCCTCCAGCTCGCTGAAATTGCCTACTCTGCTGAAGATCGTAAGCCCCAGCTCCTCGGAGAGCTGCTTCATGCCCAGCATCCGCTCCTCCGAAACATAGCCGTTCTTCTTCCCTGCAATGTAGAGAATGCTTTTGCTGTTGCTCTCTGTTATAAACCTCTTGGCTACCTCATATTGTGCCTTGGTATTGTCGATGTGAATACTTGACGTATTCTCCGCAACGCCGGGCGCATCAATCAGCACCACCTTGAATTTGCCGCTCTTCACCAGCCTGTGAAGCATGGTATCCTGCTTGGAAAGCCCGCATATGATCAGTCCCTCAATACTCTGTGACTGAAAATACCGTATCATCTCCTCGACACCCATCTCCTGTATCATGGTGAAAAACACCGTAATTATGTCCATTCCCAGCTCTTTTGCCTTGTTGATGGCGCCGATAATATACTGCATGGGAATCTCATCCACCGTCTGTACATGCCTGTTCACATCCAACACCAATGCCACCCGCCCTGTCTTCTTCGAAGAGAGCGCCGACGCTATCGAGTTCGGCACAAAACCCAGCTCCGCAATCGCGGTATTGACTTTCCTGCGTGTCTCCTCACTGACATTCGGATAATGATTGAGTACCTTTGAAACGGTAGAAATCGCTACGTTTGCCCGCTTTGCCACATCTCGTATTGATACCACGTATCCTCCTACCTCCAAACAACAGGGAAAACGTTTTCTGGAAAACGTTTTCTTAATCATATAACAAAAATAATGGTTTGTCTACCATTATTTTCGTTTTTTTGAATACTATGTATGAAATTATTCTGCTAACACACTGTTGATGGCCGCCATCAGCTTATATTCCTCAAAGGGCTTGAGGACATAGTCCGACGCGCCGTACTGAACCGTCTGCGCGACGATAGCCTGCTGTCCTACCGCAGAACAGATAATCACCTTCGCCGAAGGGTCAAGCTCCTTAATGCGCTTTAAGGCCTCCACGCCCCCCATCTCCGGCATGGTAATGTCAAGAATCACAATATCCGGCCGCACCGTCGCAAACTGCTCCACGGCTTTTCCGCCGGTAGCCGCCTCCGCAACAACGGAATGCCCATGGGCTTCCACCATTTTCTTTATTGTCATCCGCATAAAATCCGCATCGTCTACCACTAATATACTCGCCATCCGGACACCTTCCTTTTCTTATCGTTTATGCAGTAATCATATCATATTCTTCCAACAGATGGAACACTTTTTTAAGGAAAACCCTAAAAATTCCGGTATTTGTCAACAATCGCGATGACCACCGACCTCGGATACATCAGGAATGTGTCCTCTCCCTTCCAATTGGTAAGCTTATGATAATCCGTATCCTTTGTGTGTGTAAACTCCGTGTTCATAATCACTCGCCATTTTCTGCCGACCGGAACACCGGGAAGCTGAACCGTCTGCGCTTCCCAGAACGTATTGATTCCGATATAAATAATATCGTCCTCAATATTTCCCTCTGTACGTCCCGCAAACATTACGCCGACGGTACGTGTATCCGCATCACACCGGCTGTTCCATGCTGCCCCGTTATTATGAACGGAAACCTCCGGAAAGCCGCAGCCGCTCGGACCGGAACGTCCTCTGAGAATGGGGTGCTTCCTGCGCAGCGCTATCATAAATTTGCAGAATTCAAACATCTCGCCATACTGCTCTTTTCTCGTCCAATCCAGCCATGAGATAATGTTGTCCTGACAGTATGCGTTGTTATTGCCAAACTGTGTATTGCAGAACTCATCTCCCGCAAGGAACATCGCGGAGCCTCTGCTGCACATCAAAACCGCGAATGCGTTCTTTCGCATCCGATTGCGCAGGGTAAGCACCTCAGGATCCTCCGTATCTCCCTCTACACCGCAGTTCCAGCTGTTGTTGTCGTCCGCGCCGTCCGTATTGTTCCAACCGTTCTTCTCATTATGTTTATTATTGTAGGCATACATATCATACAATGTAAAGCCGTCATGGCAGTTGAGGAAATTGACGGTCGCATTCTCACCCCTGTTTTCCTTCTCATACAGATCCAGAGAGCCGGTAATTCGATTGATGGCCGCCTGTGCCATGCCGTAATCTCCTTTCAGAAAGCGTCGCATGTCATCGCGATATCTGCCGTTCCACTCCGCCCACCGGTTCCATGACGGAAAGCTGCCGACCTGATACAGTCCGCCGGCATCCCATGCCTCAGCAATCAGCTTTGTCTGTCCCAGAACAGGCTCAAACGCAAGAAGCTGCAAAAGCGGCGGCTTGCTCATCGGCGAACCGTCTTCATTACGCCCCATAATTGACGCAAGGTCAAACCGGAAACCGTCCACCCTGTAGGAAACGACCCAATAGCGCAGGCAGTCGAGAATAAACTGCCGCACGATCGGATGATTACAGTTCATCGCATTGCCACAGCCGCTGAAATTATAATACTTTCCATCCGGCGTAAGCATATAATAAATATTGTTGTCAATGCCCTTAAACGAGAAGCAGGGCCCCATCTCATTTCCTTCCGCGGTATGATTAAACACAACGTCAAGAATCACCTCGATGCCGTTGCGGTGAAGCTCGCTGATCAGCTCGCGCAGCTCATTTCCCTCACGGTTGTGCTCGCGATGGGAACCGTAGCCTGTATTCGGCGCAAAAAAGCATACCGGACTGTAGCCCCAATAATTGAGCAGCTTCTCACCGTCAACCTCCCTGACATCCTCCAGCTCGTCAAATTCAAAAATCGGCATAAGCTCTATCGCATTGATTCCAAGCTCCACCAGATACGGAATCTTCTCTTTGATTCCCGCAAAGGTTCCACGATACTGCACACCGGAGGATTCGTCCATGGTAAAGCCCCGCACATGCATCTCATAGATAATCATATCCTTCGGCTCAAGGTTTGCCTGGCTGCTGTTACCCCAATCATAGCCATTGCCGACAACGCGCGCCTTATAAAAATGGGCGTTGTTGCTCTCCCGCTGTCCCCATATTCCCTGATCGCATACCGCTCTTGCGTAAGGATCCAGAATATAGTTATCCTTGTTAAACAAAAGCCCCTTCTTCTCATCATACTCGCCGTCAAACTGATACGCATATTCAAATTCCGCAGGGTCAATCCCATAGACGGTCATGGAATAGGTATTTCCTATCCGATAGGATTCCGGAAAGGGTATTACCGCAAACGGCTCGTTCTCATGCCGGTGAAACAGGCACAGCCGGCAGCCGGTGGCATTATTGGAATGAATGGTAAAGCTCACCCCGTTCTCAACCAGCGTCGCGCCGTTGCGCAGATACTTGCCGGGTCTTACCTTATATCCGTTTATTACATCCATTGGCTCATAATATTTCTTCTCTAATCCAGATCCCTCACGAAACACATTATCACTCCTTTATTTTACTCGCAGTTAAACTACAGTAAAGATGACTTAATAATAATTCTACTTCATTTTACGCAATGTGACAAGATATTTCTTTTCTTCCTCGAAAATACAAGCGCCGAGATTCCCAACATGAAAGAAAAAAGGATATCCACTTACCATGAATATCCTTATTATATCCGAGCAAAGTCCCGCTCAAGCAGTTCTTACATCAAATCCTGCATTGCAACGCCATCCATATCGTCGAAATCCTGATTCTCGCCGACCATGCCCCAGATAAACGTATACGCGCGGCTGCCGCTTCCGGAATGAATCGACCAGCTCGGGGAAATCACCGCCTGCTCGTTTCTCATAACGATATGTCTTGTCTCCTGCGGCTCACCCATGTAATGCATTACGAATGCGTCCTCCGGCATATCAAAATATAAGTAAACCTCCATACGTCTGTCATGCGTATGACACGGCATCGTGTTCCAAACACTGCCCGGCTTGAGTGCGGTCATACCCATTACAAGCTGGCAGCTCTCCACCTGTCCCGGAAGGATATATTTATTGATTACTCTGTGGTTCGCGTCCTCAAGACAGCCAAGCTCTACCTTATTCTCATCCTTGATGATCACAACGTCGTCGCCTGCCTCACCTGACGGCTTAATCAGCTTGGTCGGATAAGTCTTATGTGCCGGTGCGCTGTTGAGATAAAACTTCGCGGGATTCTTCGGGTCATCGGACGCAAATGTGATATCCTTTGCCCCCATACCGATATACATTCCCTCCTTATGCCCTACCGGATAAACCTTTCCATCTACCGTAATCGTACCTGCCGGCCCGATATTGATCACGCCAAGCTCACGCCTCTGACAGAAATACTCTGCCCTCAGCTCATCTCCCGCGGTAAGCCGAATCGGCTCTACCGGAACCGCAGACCCTGTAATGATACGGTCAATATGGCTGTAAACCAGCTTGATTTCCCCCGTCTTGAATAAATCGTCAATCAAAAATTCTTCCCGAAGCCTCTGTGTCGTATAGTTCTTTACATCCTTTGGTGAAGCTGCCGTACGAAGTTCCATAATTTTCCACCTTCCCTTTCATCCATTCTCCACTGACATACAATTTCTGTAAGCTCTTACATTTTACTGCAATAATCTCTCTTCGTCAATAAATTATTCGGATTTTTACACTTGATTTTAGCGGATTTTCATAGTACAATTTACTTGATTCATGGTAGCGCTTACATATTTTCTTACAAATTTTGCCTGTACATAGCGGATGATGTGCGCATTGCATTCGCAGGATTTGGCAAGAATGGGGGATTATTATGACGATTTACGATGTTTCCGAAAAAGCCGGCGTATCTATTGCAACCGTGTCCAGAGTCCTAAACGGCTCTACCAATGTCAGTGCGCAGACACGGCAAAAGGTCCTCGCAGTCATCGAGGCCTGTGACTATACGCCCAATGC
>CAMWYL010000195.1 GCA_947178465.1 uncultured Lachnospiraceae bacterium
GTATTACCATTCTATCAAAAAATACGGCAGTTATGTATAAAAATACGAAAATAAATATTATTGATACGCCGGGACACGCGGACTTTGGCGGTGAGGTTGAGCGTGTCCTCAAGATGGTAAACGGCGTTATCCTCGTCGTAGACGCTTTTGAGGGCGCAATGCCGCAGACAAAATTCGTCCTTCGGAAAGCATTGGAGCTGAAGCTTCCGGTTGTCGTGTGCATCAACAAGATTGACCGTCCGGAGGCACGCGCTAAGGAGGTTGTGGACGAGGTATTGGAGCTGTTTCTGGAGCTTGACGCCGATGATTCCCAGCTGGACTGCCCCTTTGTATTTGCATCCGCAAAGGCAGGCACCGCATCCTTGGATGAAGGAGAGGCCGGCGTGGATATGACCCCGCTGTTTGAGACAATCATCGACTATATTCCCGCTCCTGAGGGCGACCCTGACGCCGGAACGCAGCTTCTGATCAGCACCATCGACTATAACGAATATGTCGGCCGCATCGGCGGCGGCAAGGTGGACAACGGCACCATCCGCGTCAATCAGGAGGTTGTCATCTGCAACCACCACGAACCGGACAAGCAGAAGAAGGTCAAGGTCAGCAAATTGTATGAATTTGACGGTTTAAATAAGGTAGAGGTCAAGGAGGCCTCCATCGGCTCTATCGTGGCGATTTCGGGCATCTCTGATATTCATATCGGCGATACGCTCTGTTCTCCTGAGGAGGTAATCCCAATTCCCTTCCAAAAGATCAGCGAGCCGACCATTGCCATGAATTTTATCGTAAACGATTCTCCGCTTGCAGGACAGGAAGGAAAATACGTGACAAGCCGTCATATCCGCGACCGGCTTTTCCGAGAGCTCAATACCGACGTCTCTCTGCGCGTTGAGGAGACAGAGAACACCGATGTCTTCAAGGTATCCGGACGCGGTGAGCTGCATCTGTCCGTATTAATCGAAAATATGCGCCGTGAAGGCTACGAGTTCGCGGTCAGCAAAGCCGAGGTGCTTTACAAGACAGACGAGAACGGCAAGCGGCTTGAGCCTATGGAGCTTGCGTATATCGACGTTCCCGAGGAATATTCCGGCTCCGTCATCGAGAAGCTCAGCCAGCGAAAGGGCGAGCTGCAGAATATGGGAACGGCGAGCGGCGGCTACGCGCGGCTTGAATTCTCCATCCCATCCCGCGGTTTAATCGGCTACCGCGGCGAATTTATGACAGACACAAAGGGAAACGGCATCCTGAACACGATTTTTGACGGCTATGGTCCTTACAAGGGGGACATCCAGTACCGCAAACAGGGCTCCCTGATTGCTTTTGAGGCGGGGGAAGCGATTACCTACGGCCTGTACAACGCGCAGGAACGCGGCACGCTTTTTATCGGTCCGGGAGAGAAGGTTTACTCCGGCATGGTTGTGGGGCAAAATGGCAAGGGGGAGGATATTGAGCTGAATGTATGTAAGAAAAAGCAGCTCACCAACACGCGTTCCTCCAGCGCAGACGAGGCCCTGCGGCTGACTCCGCCTAAGATTTTGAGTCTGGAACAGGCGCTGGACTTTATTGACACGGACGAGCTTCTGGAGGTTACGCCTGAAAGTCTGCGGATACGAAAGAAAATTCTCGACCCTACGCTGCGTAAGAGGGCGGGATTTAAGAAATAGTTTGATTATTTCACAGCCGGCGGATTGTGCAAATTACTGCATGCTGCCGGCTGCGGTGAATGGAAAAACGGGAGGACGCGGCGCTTCGCGATTGTATTCCATCTTGCAATAAATTATAGTAGAGCTAAGAAAATATAAGGAAGAACCTATCTGGTGCGAATTTAGTGTCTTCAAGATTCAGCAAATAATTTAACAAGATATAACGGTTTCCTTAAAGGAGGTATATGAAGCAATGACGAATATTTTATTGACATCCGGTGGATTGACGGAGAATATGAAAAACATATTTTTCCGTCAGATTAAGAAAAAGAAAAAAGAGATAAAGGTCTTGCTTGTGCCTTCCGCCGGTATACACACCGATTCGGCCAGGGAAGGTGTGCATATCTGCGCTTATGAGTTAATCAATATGGGGATTTTGCCTTCAAATATTGTTCTGTATCCTCTTCAGGTCCTGATTTCCGCGGATTATAAACGTACCTATTCAGAATACGTGGAAAATCTGCCTCTTCAATATCGCCTTTTATCTGTAGATGAATTAAGCAAATTTGATGCGATTTTTTTCAGTGGTGGAAATGCAGAGATATTGATGTCTGAAATGAAAAGAACAGGGTTTGGGGAAATTGTATGTCAGAGTGTTAAAAACAGCTTGTTTTATGTAGGTGTAAGCGCAGGAAGTATGATAGGCGCCGGAAATTATCGTGATGGTTTGCGATTTATTGAAAATGAAATCGAGGTTCATTGCAGTTGCAAATGTAAAGCAGAAAATATTACGGATAACAGGAAAATAGAACTATGTGATGGTCAGGCAATATACATTACCGAAAATTTCAAAAGGATAATAGAATAGCGGGGACGCATTAGATCAATCCCCTCTGTTTACATGGTTCCGAGGTGCAAACTTTAACAGAGGGATGATTCTTTGTCCATATGTTACCAATCCAGCTCAAAGGACGCGAAAGCGTCCTTTTTTGTGAAGTGTTCTTCTTTATACCGCATCAGATATGCTTTAATTTCCGCATTTACCTCCTGCATATCTGTGACCATCGCATCGAAATTCTCTTCGTTGACACAGCCTGATTCAAGAAAGACCTGATAATAGGAAAGCTCTTGCGGGTGCTCCTCCAAAATGATATCCCAAGCCTCGGGTTCCATGGTTCCTTTTGTATGGTTACGAAGATATTCGCGCAACTCATCACGGACTGCGTCAACAATTTTGAACGGATGCAGCAGACGGAAGTACACGAGTCTCAGCTTGGCTTTGCGCTTCTCGACGGGATACGACTTGATATCGTAATCCTTTCCTTCATAGTCCTCCTCGCCGCAGGTCCACAGCTCTTCAAAGCCGTCCAAATCGTCTAAGCGCACCAGCTTTAAGAGCTGTTCGTCCCAGCGCTTTACCCACGCGTCGCTTTTTACTTCTGTCGGGTCAAACAGGAAGTAATCGTGCAGCGCCGTTACCGCGGCCGCGAGCATCCGCCCGATTCCCTGTTCCTTATCAAAGGCCTGCTCCTGCGCGCTTCCCGACAGGATAATCTCCCGCAACCGCGAGCATCCGAGAAACAGCTCCTTTCCCCGCGTCAGCGCATGATTGGGAATGATGATTTTACGCAGCGCCTCCATATGGGCAAAGGCCCAGTCTCCGATTTCATTGACTGTATCAGGCAATGAAATCTCCCGCAGTGTCTTACAGCTCAAAAACGCCTTGCGCTCTATTGAGACGACAGGCATATCCTCTATGCACTCGGGCACGACCGCCCTTGTCCCGATGCCGCGGTAACGCTTGATGGCGATTCCATCCCTAACCTGTATATACGCCAGTGTCCCTTCTTCTATGGATATTGTTTTTTCGGAAAATTCTTTCTCTTTGTTCATTTTAATCCCTCATGCTGCCTTAGAGTTTCTTAATGTTTTTATAACGAAAGATTTTCAATCTCCTGCAACAGCTCATCTTGTCTTTCATGCAACAGCAGCTCCTCGTTGTGCCGCATGTAATCCGCGCTGCCATACAGCGCGATAAACCGTGCACTGTACGCGTTCACGGTAAGCTCCGTCATCAGCACCGGCAACTCATTCCCGTCTTGAAAACAGGTCTCGCTAAATTCAAATACATTGTGAAGACGCATCTGAATCTTGGCATTCTCCGCTTTCATTGCCGCGACTTCGCCGTCAAAGGCCGCCTTGAGCAGCGCAAAACAGCCGTCCGCGTCAGGTATCTCCTGTAGTCTGAGCTGTCTTGCCCCCTCCTCCAGGAAACGGATGATTGCCTTGTGCTTCTTCTTATCCTCCGTGGAAAGCGTCCCTGCCTTTGTCATTCCGTCAATCAACCGCCTTCTGGAATCAATCTGTTTTTCAAGCAACGCGGACACCGCATCCGCCGTATTCGAGGACGACGAATCCGCACTCGCGGATTTTACCAGCCGCAGCGGCTTCATCAGCTCCGAAAGGTAATCTGCCGTCTCGAGATTTTCCCGCATTTCGCTGATCAGCTTATCCAAAAGCATGCCAAGCAGCGACAGCCGTTCGTCAAACTTCGCGATTCTCGCCCGCTCCCGCACCTGCGCGGAGCAGGTTCCCGCAAGGATTTCCTCGACCTTATAATCTTTCTTGTACTTATTATACAACTCATAATATGCCGCAAATTCCTTCACAATCTTTTCATTGTGGATATACTGCGCAATCAGCGTCTCATCCACGGGAAGCTTCTCCTCCTCGCACAGAAGCATCGCGGCAGACAAATCCTCCCAGCCTCTTGCCGTAACGTAAGACTTCCCCCCTACCGTTGTTTCCACCTTATAGAAATCACTCTTTTTCATATCCAGATAGGTTGTGACGGCATTGTGAATCCCGTTTTTCAGCGCGTATTCCTTCCAAGTGGGATAATCGGCCTCCACCTCGACCAGCTTCATACGATCCATTGTAACCACGTCAAATTCCCGCACGGACTTATTGTATTCCGGCGGATTCCCCGCAGTGACAATCACCCATCCTTCCGGCACCTGATGACGTCCGAATACCTTATACTGCAGAAATTGGAGCATGGACGGCGCAAGCGTCTCCGATACGCAGTTAATTTCGTCCAGAAATAAGATTCCTTCCTCGATACCTGATTGCTCCATCACCTCATAAATCGACGCGATAATCTCGCTCATGGTATACTCGGAGATGTCAAATTCCATTCCTTTATATTTCTTGTGCGTGATAAAGGGAAGTCCCAGCGCCGACTGCCTTGTATGATGTGTCATGGAATAGGACACCAGCGCGATGCCAAGCTCCTGTGCAATCTGCTCCATAATCGCCGTTTTGCCGATGCCCGGCGCACCGAGAAGGAACACCGGCCGCTGCCGTACCACCGGTATGCGGTATTCCCCGTATTCGTCCTTTTTGAGATATATTTTCACCGAGTTTTTGATATGCTCCTTGGCCTGTTTGATGTTCATTGCCTACGCTCCTTCCTCCTCAATATCCTCCGCCGACAGCACCAGCTTTATCGCCCACGGCGGAATTTCAGGCTGCTCATAGCCGTCGTCCAGAAACACAAACGCCGTATCATAGGGCGGCATCTGCTCGGGAAAAACGCCGTAGCCGTCCGTAAAATAAATAAGTCCCTTGAGATTTTCAAATACTCCGTCTCCAATACAGCGGTTTACATAAGTAAATACCGGACGAAAGTCCGTGGAGCCGAAGCCCTCCAGTTGTCCATATTTCATAAACGCGTCAAAGTCCTCATCACAGGTAATCTTCGTGTCCCGCCGCACATCGCTGTCGCATTGAAGGATATGGATATTCACCTTGCGGAAAAAGTTCTCGCTGCTCTTTAAAATCGAATATGTTTTGTTCAGAAATGCCTGCACCAGCTTCCCGCGGCAGGACGCCGATGTGTCAATCGCAATGACGAACTCCTTGATTTTATTCACGTCCTTATATTCAAGCGGCTCCACCAGCGGCATATTCCCATACAGAGACAATCCATAAGTATAGTACACATAATCAAATTCGTCGTCGTTAATCTGCATGTCCTCACCTGCCACACAAAAACGGCGCAGGAAGTCACCGTAATCGTATTTCTCCCGTGTCGCCTCCTCCAGATTCTGCACAATACTGCGGTTGTCCGTCTTATCCTGCGAAAAGGATTTCAGCTCCGCCTTCACACGCTCACTGATCTTCTTCCACTGTGCCATCGTAAGCTCCAACGTTTCCTGCGCCGCCCATGATGTATGTCCGTCCCTTCGAAACAATATCAACAGGCTCGACAATTCCTCCGAATCGATGCGGTTGTCACGAAGGCTTTTGTATATCCGTTCCGCTGTCAGCGTCTCCACGCGTCCCTTCCATGCCGCAAGCGTCTCTCTGCACCGGTCATCACCGTGCAGATCCATGCCGCTAAGCCGCAGCTCCGCTATGGCATTCTCTACCGCCATATCCGCAGCAGCATCCCACAACTCCTGCTCCATCCGTTCATAGCGGTAAGGATGATTAAATATCAGATGCAACAGAATATGCAGCAGCATCCGCGTGATACTGTTTTGCTCCTTTTTATACTGCTGTAGGACATATATCGGATCATAATAAATCCGCCGGCCGTCACAGGCAACGCCCTCCATGCCGTATTTTGCCTCAAAGGAAAGCGCGGCCAGCGCCATGTCCAGAAAGCGCAGATTGACCACAATCCTGTCCCGCGCCAGCCGCCAGATATCGCTGCAAATTGCCAC
>CAMWYL010000196.1 GCA_947178465.1 uncultured Lachnospiraceae bacterium
TGCCGCCTTCACCTTGTCCTGAAGCTTCTTACAGGTGGTGGGAATATTAAAGCCGTACTCCAGCGATACCGCCAAATCGACAGATACCACCTTGTTCAAAATCTGAATCTTCACACCCTTGGTCTGCTTCTTCATGCCGACCTTCCCCATCAGCTCGTTGGGAATATTTCCGACCATCGCGTTTACTCCCTCTACCTCGGTAGCCGCCAGTCCCGCGATCATCGCTATCACATCATTCGCGATCTTTACCGTGCCGAATTCGGCATTCTCGCCATTTGATACATATCCGCTCTTTGCCGTTTCCTTTTCCATGCATTAAAACCTCCTGTATTCCTGCATTTTTCCATGTTTATTGAATTGATTATACCAAACCACTTAAATTTTGCATAGTACCGGATTCCCGTACTAATAAAAAATATTCCAAAAACTGATCGTCCGCTGATAATAATTTGAGGTAAAGGCAATTGACTGTCCCTGATTACTGATAAAGCCGAAGATTTCCTGCGAATCAATCAGCCGGTGCATAAAATCATTATAAAGCTCTATGCTGCTGCACTTGATTGTCACGTAATCCGTCGTCCGCGCCTCCTCACTGTCAAAAATCCGCGCCAAAAGCTCCCTGTCATACGACTCGAAATAAAGCCCCTCTCGCACAAAATAATTGTCCTGCGTACTCACACATATCGGCAGGGACACTACCCGCTCAATCGAATGCGTCCTTGTCAGCTCGTTTGTCGTAACCAGAAAATAATCGTAATTTATCGGCGGCGTATACTCCCCGGCCGCAGACTCCGCGCTGTTGGCATAGGAAGCGTCTCCCCAGGTAGGGTCAATATAGTAATACGCACCGTTTACCCGGACCAAATCCCATGCGTGACGCTCCCCATTGGTAAATCCGGTTACCACCATCGCCTGTATGCCCATGCGCTGTAACAGGTATTGCAGCGCCATCGCATAGCCCTGGCAAACGGAACGCCCTTCCAGAAATACGGAGAGGATATTCTGATTGTTCTCGGCGCTCTTGTCGTACTCCGTATGCTCTATCAGATACTCATACAGATACGCAATCGTACTGTACTCATCCTCATTCATGGGAACCCCCGCAAAGCAGGCGCGCAGCTTCTCCTCAATCCGACGCTCCATATCGGCCGCCTCCGCCCTCGACATGGAATAGGTTCCTTCAAATGCGATGGAGGTTATCGCACCATCCACGGTATACGCCGTATAGCGGTAGCCCTCCACATAAAAAAGCTCGGGATGATCATTCATCACGCAGGAATATATCCTGTCAACCGTCGGCTCGTTCACAGTGGAAAGCGTGACGCTTTCCCGCATGTTCGCAAGCGCATCGAATATTTCACGATATATCGCCTGCTCCTGCTCCACCAGCACATGATAGGCATAATATACATCTGATATCTCCTCCAAATCAGCTGCCTCAATGAAGGAGCTCACGTCCGTGAGGGCATCCTCAGGGCTTTCCTCTGTCCGTACATCCGGCTCCGGCGCTTCCGCCTCCCGAACCGCACGAGTATCATTTGTCCAAGATGCGTTATATGCGCATCCGCCAATGGTAAGAAGCATCCCTGCCATCCCTACTATCAGCATACCCATAAATGTCCTGTTTAATTTTCCCATTGATTAACCTTTTACTCCAAATAAAATTTATGCCCGTCCGAATTCCGAAAGCACCAGCCCCTTATTCCGGTCAAGCGTCATGCCGATACTCCACTGATTGATGAACAAAAGCAGCGGATTCCCCTTCAAATCCTGAATCTTCTTCATATCAGAAGTTCCCGTAAGCTTCATCAGATCAACCTCATCTTTATTCTCTATCCAGCGAATATGCTCATAAGGGAGCGGCTCCAGCTTTATCTCTACATTGTACTCATTTTCCAGCCGGTACTTCAACACATCAAATTGGAGGACGCCCACAACGCCGACGATAATCTCCTCCATACCGGTATTGAACTCCTGAAAAATTTGTATCGCCCCTTCCTGTGCGATCTGGTTTACTCCCTTGATAAACTGCTTTCTCTTCATGGTGTCCATCTGCCGGACACGCGCAAAATGCTCCGGCGCAAAAGTGGGGATACCTTCATAACATATGTTATTCTTTGGCATACACACTGTATCTCCTATGGAAAAGATACCCGGGTCGAATACACCGATAATGTCGCCCGCATACGCCTCATTCAGTATCTTACGCTCATCTGCCATGATCTGCTGCGGTTGGGAAAGGCGCATCACCTTGCCTCCCTGCACATGCTTTACCTCCTCGCCTGCGTCAAAGCGGCCGGAGCAGATGCGCATAAACGCGACTCGGTCACGGTGCGCCTTATTCATATTGGCCTGTATCTTAAACACAAATGCGGAAAAGCCATTCCCGACAGGATCCACCGGCTCTCCCTGCGAAACACGGGGCAGCGGCGTGGTCGCCATCTTGAGAAAGTTCTGCAGAAATATCTCAACGCCGAAATTGGTAAGGGCGGAACCAAAAAAAACAGGTGTCAGTTTACCGTTTCGCACCTCATTCAAATCAAATTCCGCGCTCGCGCCGTCCAACAGCTCAATCTCCTCTCGCAGCGTCGAAAGTGCCTCGTCTCCTATATTTTCCAGCAATCCCGCCTCGTCGTCCATTGAAATAACAGTTGTTTCTCCTTCTTTTGTTCCCTTCTGCGTATCCGAATAGGTCAGCACATGATTCTCATGCCGGTCATAGACACCCTTGAACCGCTTTCCCGAACCAATCGGCCAGTTTACGGGGCAGGTCGCAATGCCAAGCTCCTTCTCAATCTCGTCCAGCAGTTCAAAGGTATCGTTCGCATCCCTGTCCATCTTATTGATAAACGTGAAAATAGGAATGCCACGCATACCACACACCTTGAACAGCTTTCTCGTCTGCGCCTCGACACCCTTTGAGGCGTCAATCACCATAACGGCGGAGTCCGCTGCCATCAGCGTCCTATAGGTATCCTCCGAGAAATCCTGATGCCCCGGCGTATCAAGGATGTTGATACAGTATCCGTCGTAATTAAATTGCAGGACAGAGGACGTCACCGAGATTCCTCTCTCCTTTTCGATTTCCATCCAGTCCGATACCGCATGCCTTGCGGTCGCCTTCCCCTTCACGCTTCCCGCGAGGTTAATCGCGCCGCCGTATAATAAGAACTTCTCTGTCAAGGTCGTCTTTCCGGCATCCGGATGCGAGATAATGGCAAAGGTTCTCCTCTTATTGATTTCTTCTGCAATCGTACTCACTTGTTTCCTCCATCACTTATTCCATATTTGCGGAATGTCCGCTTTCACGCAAGAGGCTTGTCCCCTCTGTCTCCTGCGCAATTCCAAGATAATCAAGTATTGTAGCGGCAATATCCGCAAACGTATCCCTTGTCCCGTAATTCACCGGTTTTACGGACTTCCCATACATAATCAGGGGCGTGTGCTCTCTGGTGTGGTCCGTCGTCGCCATATAAGCCGGGTCACAACCGTGATCCGCCGTAATCATCAGCACATCCTCCTCGCGCAGCTTGTCCATAAGCTGTGGCAGCCTCTCATCAAAGTAAGCAAGCGCCTTCGCGTAGCCGTCCACATCCCGCCGGTGTCCGTAGAGCATGTCATAATCGACAAGGTTCACAAAGCACAGTCCCTCGAAATCCTTGTCCAGATATTCCAGCGTTCGCTCGATTCCCTCCGCGTTCCCACTTGTATAGACCGCCTCCGTGATTCCCTTGCCCGCAAAAATATCCTGTATCTTCCCTACCGCAATGACCGACTTGCCCGCGCCGCTGATCAGGTCAAGCATGGTTGTCCGCGGCGGAAGCAGCGAATAGTCATGCCGCCTCGGCGTTCTGGTATAGGGGCCTCCACAAGGGCCTGTAAAGGGTCTTGCGATAACGCGCCCCACACCGTGCTTTCCCTGTAAAAGCTCCCGCGCCATATGACAGTATTCATAAAGTTGCTCCACGGGAACAATGTCCTCGTGGGCTGCAATCTGGAACACACTGTCGGCGGAGGTGTACACAATCAAATCTCCCGTTTTCATATGCGTGTCCCCGTACTCCTGAATCACCGCCGTGCCGGAATACGGCTTATTGCAGAGCACACCCCGACCGGTGCGCTCTGAAAACGCATCCAGTACCTCTTTGGGAAAGCCGTCCGGATAGGTCGGCAGCGGCTCCGGCGATATCATTCCCGCGATCTCCCAATGCCCGATGGTGGTATCCTTTCCTCTGGACGCCTCCCGCATCCTCGCTACCGCGGCCAGCGGCGCTTCCTCCTTCTCCTGCTTCTTACATTGTACGCCCTCGATATTAAAAAGTCCAAGCCGTTTTAAATTCGGCACCCGGAACCACGAGCTGGCAGACACAGAGCCAATGGTGTTCGTTCCCTTGTCACCATATGCCTCTGCATCCGCCATCTCACCTATTCCAAAGCTGTCTAAGACTATCAAAAACACTCTCTTCATAAGTACTCCTTTCTATCGTGCGACCTACTTGTGGTAAATAATGTCACGACACTTTAGTATATCACATATCAGGCAAAAAGGCACTTGATTTTTTCTATTCGCAGGAATTTGCGTAAATTAATTGTCAAATCATGCTAACTGACAACTTATGAATGCGCATGGCTGAACTGTTGCAATTTCCGTAAGAAAGTTTCACTCCGCAGAGATTGTAATAATGATGTTCTCAGGGGCAATCGCAGTCTTTCTCTGAACAATGTCAATAATCTGCGCTGTCTGGGCTTCCGTAAGACTCTGTGCCGCTATCATTACATCCACGCAGTCGCCGCTTATGCTGACTACCGCCTGCGTAAAGCCCTTCGCCTCCAGAAGCATCTGTGCATCCGACTCCTTCTGCGACGCCTCTGTCAGGGCGATCATGCTGTTTATCGCATCCTGCTTTGCCGCCTCGGTCAGGCTCTCATTGTTGATGATTTCCATCAAAGACTCTTTGTTCTGCGCCCTCGTCTGCTCCTTAAGAAGCTTTGCACCCGCGACGGTGGACATTCCCGATGCGCTGGTGAAGATTGCCTCCCCCGGAACCTCCTGCTCTATCACATTGGCGTCAGCGTTCTCCTCTGAGTTGGCCGCCAGCACACCGTGGCTGTCAACGGCAACCTCCATATCCGTCCCCAGATAGTTTTCCGTCAAAACGGCGTCATCCGTATCGAGACTCGGGATATCCCCATTGACGTCCGAAGCCGCCGCATACTGAGAATAATCCGTTATCTCCCCCTCCGTGTCCTCCCTGAGTGAAATCGCGTACATATCCGCATCATAAGTATCCTCATCCGAGATTTCATAGGTCAGTTCGCTGTTGCTTCCGTCTACCGATATAAAGTCCTCCTCACCGATTTTCGTACCGGCAAAGTTCAGGTAGCCGGCTACCGCAATCATTAGCGCAAGTGCCGTAATCATAATCTGATTTTTTCTTAATATTTTTTTCACTAAGACCATTTCCTTCCTTCGCTCCTCTTTACTACTTCTATCTTATTCCGCTCCCGGTTCCATTATCACTAATTTTTTTAGAATGCAATAACAAATGCAATTGCATTTGTTATTGCATTTTCATCACCTCCACCTTATTGGCCTCCACACCGAACAGGGCCATTACAAGACGAACGATCTGCAGCCGCACCATCTCCTGACCGGCTCCTTGGGCCGCCACCGCCACCCCGTCCACGCGCGGCCGAACCGTCTGCGCAATAAAGGGCACCTGCTCCCCCGCCGCATTCGTCGTATACACCGTATCCTCCTCCTTTGTCGTCTCGCGCCGGTCGTTGTCCTCGCTGCCCGTTGTCGCGTTATCCTTCTCCACGATATATTCCGTTGAGCGCTCCATGTATATCATTACCTTAACCTCCCCAACACCCGCAACGCCGGAAAGGAATTCCTCCAGCTCCTTCTCCAACGCCTCCTTATACGCATCCACGTAGCCCTCAACCGTGTCCGAAGCCACCGTTGTATTCTGTTCCGCCACCGTCTGCTCCTCCCGGCTGCCGCTCTTCTTCCCGCTGTCCGCCGGCAGAAGAATGACAAATATCAGAATCCCCCCAAGAAACAATATCAGCATTGTTTCCTTATTTACCTTTTCCATCAGTCGTTTGATGCCGTCCTGCCATTTATTATTCCACATACTGCCGGTCTCCTCCCCCTACGCTGTATTCACTCCACTCCTGCACCCATTTTTCATATAAGGCATCCGCCTGCCCGAAACTCTCCTGCAATTGTCCCATAAAGGAAAACAGCACGCCGCAGCAGATACACAGCGTCAGCAGATACGAGAGCAGCTTCAGATAGTTCCGGTAAGCGCTGCCCGAGGCAAGCTGCAGC
>CAMWYL010000197.1 GCA_947178465.1 uncultured Lachnospiraceae bacterium
AGCAATACGGCTCCGCCTGCATTCCCTGACGCTGCCGCGTCCGCTGCCTCCGCAGCTAAGGCCGTATTCCCGCCAAACGCGGCTGCCGATATCAGTACACCCAAAACAAATGTCGCCAAGAATCCGATGATTCCAAAAAATTTTTTCATGGTTGTCCCTACCTTCTCTTTTATGTTTTATGCTTTTATAAGCATACCACAAATTTTTCCAAAAGTGAATCCCTTTCGATACAATTTTCTGAAAACTTTATCCGCTACAGCCACACCAGTTCTCCGCCCTTAATCTCCATGAACGCCTTATCGTCCACACAAATCCAAAGGCTCTGTGCACAGGGGTTGTATACAAAGGAACCGTCCGCCGCATACTGCGCCATTTTCACCACATCCATATAATCCACAATCTCTATATTGGTCGCATACCAGATATCCTCACGACCTCCGACCAATGCGCAGAAGTCCTCCATAACCTCCCAATTATTATTATTGGTGAACTCGTAGCTGTGTCCCCACACATACATCATATAGAGGTACTGCTTCTTCGTTAAATCGACAAACTCTTTACCAAGCTCCAAAAGCCTGTGATTATGATGGCAGGTCGCCTTCCAACGCAGGAAATCCTCCGGCATCGCAAAGTTGTCACTGTTGCCGACTATCCTGCCATAGCGAATTCCAAGCAAAGGAAGCATATCGCAGATTTCCTTGGAATAAGAGCCGTTCGGATATGCCAATCCGCGAACCGGATAGCCCATAATCGCCTCAAGCGCTTTCCTGTCCTCAAGCACCTCCTCCGCCACGCTGGGAAGCGGGCAGCGTTCGATGGTCGGATGCGACACCGTATGGCACGCTACTTCATGTCCCTTGTACAGTTCTCTGTACTCCTCCTGCGGAATGCGCACGGGATCGTCTTTCAATCCGCTGTTGACATTAAACGTACCTTTAATGCCATGCTTGTTGAAGATTTCCACAAGCCGCCTGTCCTCCTGCTTTCCATCGTCATAGCTCATGGTCAGTACCTTGTGCTTTCCTCCCGGGAAGCACGCATAAATTTTTTTGATGTTTGTTTTCACTGTTGCTTTCTCGCCCCTTTCTCATAGTTCTTCACGTGTGTTTTTCTCAAAACGCGCCACGAGCTGACGACCTTGTTCGTCGTCCATCTCTTCAAGCGCGTGAATAAACTCCTCCAACGGCGGTTTGGTCTCCTCGCTCGCGATCATCATCGAATGCTTCAGGCTTGCCACATAATCCGATATGCATTCGCTGAACTCCAGCGCCACGCTTCCATCCCCAAGAACGGTAATGTTGAGCGTGTAGGCAATATTCGTCCATGTCACGCCCTGCGTCATGGCGCACAGCTCCTTCACTTTTTTGAGAAAATGAATGCCGGCCTGCGTCCGCTCCAGGATGTCATCCAATGTCACTCCGAAAAAATCGAAATCCTCCTTAGAAACAATGCATTCCACCTTTAAATCCGATTTTTTATTGTATTCCATCTGACACACCCCCCTGCCCGCACACTGCTATATTAGATTATACGCCTATCCTGACCACCGCGCAAGTAGCAGCGTCACACAGTTCCATATACTTCAATCTGACTGAGTGCAGGAAACGGCGACGGATCGTCTGCCTTAATCAGATTGCTAAGCCGCACCCATGTAATCTGCTTTTTCTCAAAGGTGAGGACATGGGGACGACTGCTCTTTTCCAAATCCCATACAATTTCCGTTCCGTCGGAAAAGCTGAGCTTTATTTGTGTCCACCAATTATCATGTGGGAAATCTGAACGCGTATAAAGCACTACCTTGTCCGCCGTTACCTCTCTGCCAAAGTCCACCACCATCTCTGCGTCGTCCTGCATGTTAATCCCCCAGGACTCGTAAGGCCATTCTCCATGGGAACGGTTCTCGCATACACCGTCAATCGCATTCCGCGCCGCAAACACGGATTCGCCTCTCGTCTCCACATTGGCATAGGCATGCGGAAAACAGTTCGTGTCTCCATGCCGGTCATATACATTTAAGGCAAGATTCCGATAAGCCGCCGTCTCCTCCGGCTGCGCCACACGGGCATATAAATAATGTCTGTTTCCGTAAAAAGCCTTCGGGGAATAACAGATTTTCTTTTCTCCAAAGGGTATCGTATACGACACATTCCCCGTAATATAGCAGAATGCCGCCCCCAGCGCATCGTCCACCTGTAAAAAGATATGAATGTTCTTTTCCGAAGACTCCAATTCAATGCGGTCGCCTTCCTTATATTCCGCCGTATAGACCAGACCTGCACGGTCCTCTCCACTGCTTACGCAGATTGTATTTCCATCCTTATCCAAAACCTTTAATGTCAATACCGCCATATTAATCCTCCATGCCGCCTTCAGCGGCTCAATTAGAAATGAAAAACGCTGTCTTTTGCGTTACCAATACAACTGCCACTCCTTATGCAGTCTGGTCAGCGCCTCCATGTAAAAATAATCCCCCCATATATTGCATTCATCCACTCCACAATGATTGCAGGTATTATACGGAGAGTGATTAGAGTAGGTGCTGTGCAGCACGAGCCCGTTTGATTCCTCCGCATTCTTTACCGCATAGTTGTCATAGACGGACTTTAACATCTGCATCGCATATTTTTTATAAATATCCGCATCCTCCGGCTCCATGTATTTTATCATTTCCAGCATACCGCAGGCCGCGATGGACGCGGAAGAAGAATCCCTTGGCTGGTCGTCCCCATCCGTAAATTCCAAATCCCAGAACGGTACCATATCCTTTGGTAAATGCTCCAAATAGTATTGGGATACATTTTTGAAAATATCTATATACTCCGCTCTCTTTGTGTATTTATAGGCAAGCGCGCTTCCATAGATTCCCCATGCCTGTCCTCTCGCCCACGCAGAGCCGTCACGATAGCCCTGACAGGTAGCGCCGTGATCCGGTTCCCCCGTTTTCATATCAAAGAAAAAGGTATGCCATGTGGAATAATCTTCCCTGATAACATTTTTTATCGCCGTGTGGATATGTTTTTCAGCAATATCCCGATACTTCGCATCGCCCGTTTCCTCAGATGCCCAATAGAGCAGTGGGAGATTCAACAGACAGTCAATAATCAATCTGTAATTTTCCGGTGCGTCCATTGGCCCCCACGCCTGAATAAACTCTCCTACGGGATGAAATCTTGTAATTAACTGGTCCGCTGCCTTAATTGCCGCTTCTCTGCCCTTTTGGCTGCCGATTAATTTATATCCTGCCACACAGGAGGGAGAATACAAAAATCCCATATCATGATGGTCTACTTCTATCTTATTGTTGATGCGGTCTAAAAAGCTTTCGATCTGTACTTCGCCTGCGTGCTTCAGCTTATCGGCTGCCGCCGCATCCTGCTCCTTCCTGTACTCATATGATAGCCAGACCTCTCCTGTCCAAAATCCGGTAGTCCAATCCCTATTCTCTGTCGGCTGATAAAAGTTCCCCTCACTGTATGCCTTCTGAAATTTATCCGTAAACTTCGGCAGATTCCGCTCCACCTGTCCAGTGCAAAATTCCAGCGCGTCCTCTATCTCTTTTTCTGAGATGACCGGCATAGCCTCAAATAAAATCTTCATATTTATCCCTCCAAACACAATTGCCCGATTGCTGCACTTTCTTATTATTTTATCTCTTCAATCCTGTCGAGGCAACCCCTCCGCGAAATATAATTTCTATCTTTGCATTTCCTCTGAATGCGTAGTATGTTAAAATACATTTAACCGAGTACAAGCAATCCTATACCGAAATCCGTCTGGAGAAGCAACACAAAGCAAAGGAGGCTGCCATGATGTTTGAACCAAAATTTTTAGACTTTGACCTGAGCCCCTACACAGGGCTTACAAGAGAAAGCTGGATTGATGCGGGAAAGTACCTGTTAACCGGTATCTTTTCGCACATTGAGAGCCCGGACGCGCCTGTCGTCATGCCGAGAAAGGAAACCGAGGTCACCTATCCCCACAAAAATGCTGTAGGCAAGCAGCGGCAGCTAGAGGAAATGGCCCAAAAATTTGAAGGACTTGCCCGCTCATTTTTAATAGCGGCGCCTTTAATCCACATCGAACCTGAGCTGGAAATCTGCGGCCGGCCCATCAGGGAATATTACCACAGGCAGGTGCTTTATGCCTGCACCAAGGGACATCCGAACTTTGTCGGATACTATGAGGATCTGCAGGAGCTCACGGACTTTGCAGACCCCATCCGCGCCTTCCAGCAGACCGTGGAGACCTGCGCTCTGGTAATCTGCCTTGAAAACTGCAAGGAAGAAATCTGGGATACTTACAGCAAAGAGGAGAAGGATATTGTGGCAAACTTTTTGTTAAGCTACGCCCATGCCCCTACCGTTCCGCAGAATTGGCGGCTCTTTAATATGCTGGATATGGCATTCCTGCAAAAGGAGGGATATCCGATTGATGCCGATATTATGCGCGAACACGCGCAGGCAATTTTGAATTACTATGCAGGTGACGGATGGTATCGCGACGGACATTCCTTTGATTATTATTCCTGCTGGGCATTCAACGTATATGCCCCCATCTGGAATGAATGGTACGGCTACGACAACGAACCCTACATCGCCGAGTGCTTTGAGAATAATTCCAATAAGCTGATGGAGAGCTATGGTGACTTTTTTGACAGGGACGGATATACGAATATGTGGGGACGCAGCAACGTTTACCGCAATGCTGCCACCAGCGCCTTTGACGGCAATTTCCTGCTGAGAACCCCGGCTGCGGACCCCGGACTCTCCAGAAGAATTGCCTCCGGTTCTCTGCTGCAATTTATGACAAGAGATGATTTCCTGTATAACGGAATCCCTACAATGGGCTTTTACGGACAGTTTACGCCGCTTGTCCAGGGATATTCCTGTGCGGAGTCTGTGTTCTGGCTTGGAAAAGCCTTTCTCTGCCTTCATCTTCCTGCCGACCACCCCTTCTGGACAGCGAAGGAAAATAACGGAAGCTGGGAGCGTCTTGGTGAAAAAGAGGTAAAAGAAACGGTCCTGAACGGTCCTGCGCTTTGCTTTACCAATCACAACGCAAACGGGGAAACCATCCTGCGTACCGGTAAGGTCGTAAAGAACTGCGGCGATGACCATGGCATGTGGAACTATTCCAAGCTGAGCTACAACAGTAAATACCCTTGGGAATCCGCACCTTCTAAGGAAGTGGAAGCCATGCAGTATGTACTGAAGGATACCGCTAATGGCAATATCCGGAAATGCAATGTGACTTTATGGCATGGAAGCCATGAGGGCGTGCTTTACCGCCGACAGTTTTTTGATTATACGCTCACTCGGGAAACCCATTGGATGCAGGCTGTGAATCTTGCCGATTTTCCGGTAGAACACGGGATTTTGCGTGCAGATAAGCTGCGCCTTTACTGCCAGCCGCTCTCGCTCACGCTCGGCGCATATGGCTTCCCTGATAACGGCACGGAAATTATACGGAAGGAAAACGGCTCTGCCAAGGCTGTCATCTTAAAAGGACATGACCATACAGGAAGAGAGAAACAGCTTGCCATGACAATTTACGATGGGTGGGATGTGTTGGAGACGCTTCCCAGCACGAATACGAATCCCGACTCCGAAAAATCCATTATTGTATATGCCAAGACAGAGCGGCAAAAGCTGTACGGCTATGAACCTTTCCTGCTGATTTCCCAAGTGATTACGAAGGAAAGCCTGACGGACTTTGCAGAGGAGGAATTGTTCCCGATTGCGGATATTCTTTATACGGATAAGGAAAAACGCGGCGGATACGGACCGGTTACCATCGTGCTCAAAAACGGTACACAAAAAACAATTGCGTTTGAAGGAATGGAGGGGAAGCTTCAGCTATAAGGGTAAGAGCTATTGAAAGAGCGAAGCTGCAGAATTTTTTCCACAGCTTCGCTCTCCTAACATTCTTATCCTATTCATTCCGAACATTCTTCCTCATCCGTATGGAACATCAGCAGGAATTCCGCCCCGTTTTTGATTGTGAGCTTCATTACCACGCCCTTACCATCGGTGGAAACCTTGGAATGAATCCTTCTCACGGTATCCAGATTAAGCTGCACCGTCGTGAACATGTCGTCGCTCACGAGACACATCACCCTGCCGACCAGCTTCACCTCGGAGCAGATTACCGAAAGAGACATATTTAATCCGGTTCCGTCAATTACATCCTCGATTGTGGACAAAGCGATTGGGATTCCCTTAACATCCGCCAATGCTGAAATCAGACTGTCCGTATCATTGACAATCAGCAAACGGCTCCGCATTGTCTCCAGATAATTCGTCCGGTTATGCATCCCATCC
>CAMWYL010000198.1 GCA_947178465.1 uncultured Lachnospiraceae bacterium
AAACAGCGTCTACTGGGATGCCGTTACCTTTGACGGTGCTGACGGCGAGATTTTCACCACTGTGAATGTGTATTAACGAGTGATAAGGAAAGAGCCGGCAAAAAACGTATCCTGAGTTTTTTGCCGGCTCTTTGTATGGTTTTCCCTGGTAGCGCCAATATTATCATGCCTTTTGGGCATAGGGAATCATGCAACACAGATATTTGCAAAAGAGGATTGAAGATAGTAGAATAAAAACAGGGAAATCGGCCGGGAACAAATGGGATTGTGGAATATGGATTTTGTGAACAATGAAATAAGGAGGAAGAATTCATGGAATACCGTAAGCTTCCGAAAGGGGAAGAAAGAATTAGTGTTTTAGGAATTGGCACCGGTTCCATTCAGGCGTCAAGTGAAAAAGAAATCGAGGAGATTATGGACACTGCCATTGAGAGCGGTATAAACTTTTTTGATATGGCGTCATCGGAAGCAAAGCCTTTTGCAGCTTATGGACGTGGAATAAAGGGCAGGCGGGATAAGGTATATTTCCAGATTCATTTTGGTGCAAATTATGAAACGGGAACTTATGGGTGGACAATGGATCCGGATACTGTCAAGCGTTCCGTTGACTGGCAGATGAAAGCGCTGCAGACCGATTATATAGATTTCGGATTCATCCACTGTATTGATGAGCCGGCGGATTTACAGAGTATTGAGAAAGCAGGAATTATCCGTTATATAGAAGAATTGAAGGCAAAAGGCGTAGTGCGGCACATCGGTCTTTCTTCCCATACACCGCAGCTTGTAAATAAAGTGCTGGATATGGGAATTTTGGATATGCTGATGTTCAGCATCAATCCCGCTTATGACTATGCCGGCGGCGAACCGGATTATGCAACGGACAGCTATGCGGTAGGAAGTGTGGCGGAACGTATGAACCTGTACCGCCGCTGTGAGACGGAAGGCGTGGGGATCTCGGTTATGAAGGCTTTCAACGGGGGACAGCTGCTTCGTGCGAAGACCTCTCCCTTTGGCAAGGCTTTGACGGAATACCAGTGTATCCAATATGCGCTGGATAAGCCGGGAGTCTTAACGGTGCTTCCCGGTGTTCGCAGTATGGCAGACCTGAAACGGATTCTCGGCTTTTGTAATGCCGCGCCGGAGGAAAAAGACTATTCTATCCTCGGTTCCTTTGCACCTCAGGATGCTACGGGGAAGTGCGTCTATTGTAATCACTGTCAGCCCTGTCCGGCAGGACTGGATGTGGGGTTGATTAATAAGTATTATGACCTTGCCAAGTCAGGAGATAAACTGGCAGGAAACCATTATGAAAACCTTGCCGTCAAAGCGGATGCCTGTGTCCGTTGCGGGCATTGTAACAGCCGCTGTCCGTTCTATGTGGACCAGGTGGCAAGGATGCAGGAGATTGCTGCTTATTTTAACAGTTGAAAGGAGAAAAACATCCGGTTGACTTACGAGGGGCTGATATGGACCTGATGATAACCTTCTGTTTTGACATTGGCAGAACGCTTTTTTCTGCATATACTAACTACCGGGAGCAGTAAAAAATTATATGCGTAGGTCTGTGCCTGCAGACCGGAAAGGGGCACGATATAAAATGCTGACAGAAGTTGTAAAAGGACTCGCAATCCCGTTTATGGGAACCTCGCTCGGGGCGGCCTGTGTGTTCTTTATGAAATCAAAAATGAACAGGGCGGTGCAACGGATGCTGACCGGATTTGCGGTCGGCGTTATGGTGGCAGCCTCTATATGGAGCCTGTTGATTCCGGCAATGGAACAGTCCGCGAATATGGGAACCTTCGCATTTATACCGGCGGCCGTGGGGTTTTGGATTGGAATTTTTTTCTGCTTATGCTTGACCACTTAATTCCTCATCTGCACATGAACAGCAGGAATGCGGAGGGGCCGCAGAGCAGATTGAAAAAGACGACGATGCTGGTGCTTGCCGTCGCGCTCCACAATATTCCTGAAGGGATGGCGGTGGGCGTAGTATATGCGGGACTGATATCGGGAAATGCGCAGATTACCGTTATGGGAGCGATGACGCTTTCCTTGGGAATCGCAATCCGGAATTTCCCCGAGGGAGCGATTATATCAATGCCGCTTCGGGCTGAGGGCATGAAGAAGCCCAAGGCGTTCCTGTATGGGGTGCTGTCGGGCGTTGTGGAGCCGATTGGAGCGGTGCTGACCATCCTTGCGGCAGGACTGATTGAGACGGCGCTGCCGTATCTGCTTGCGTTTGCTGCGGGGGCGATGATTTATGTGGTGGTGGAGGAATTGATTCCCGAGATGTCGGAGGGAGAGCATTCCGATATCGGAACGATATTCTTTGCGCTTGGGTTTACCGTGATGATGAGCCTGGATGTGGCGCTGGGATAGAAGGAAGTACAGATAATACAATACAAAGCATGATGGAACATGACGTTTCATGAAAAAATATTTTTCATGAAACGTCATGTTTTGTTTGGGGGAAAATAGTAAATTTTTAACAAAGAAGATATCCGTTTTACCTTTAAGGATGGGATTTCTCCGGCACAGGAAACAGACCCTTAGTCAGCCGGTGCGCTGTGCCTGTTCCGGCTTCGGGAGTGTCCGCTTGTAAATGAAAAGTGACAGGATCACGGTCAGCGTGTCCGCTATCAGCTGTGTCCATACGATGCCGCACAATCCGAACCGGTGGTTCATCAAAAACAGCAGCGGGATATTAAAGATGCCCTGGCGGCAGGCCGACAGCACCAGCGACGCCGTTCCTTTTCCCATTGCCTGAAGCGTATAGCAGATGTGGAAATTGCAAATGGTGAGGGGTGTGGCCAGGCACATGATGCGCAGGAAATCGGTAGTCAGCGACACGGTGTCCGCGTCCTTGATAAACAGCCATGCAATCCGGCCCGCAAAAACCTCAAATACGAGGATGCACAGAAAGGTAAACAGCAGCCCATATGTTCTCGCTGTATTGATCGTCTTGTTCATCCGTTTATAGTTGCCGGAGGAATAATTATATGCGATCAGTGGTATCATTCCCTGACAAAGTCCCGTTCCCACATTGTGCGGCAGCATTTCCACTTTCTTTACGATCCCGATGGCGGCAATTGGAATGTCCCCATAAGAGACAGCTAAGGCATTCGTGACCATGATGGATGCGCTGGCAAGAATTGTACTCAGTGCAGCCGGAAATCCTACGGCAAGCATTTCACCGGCATAGCGCCCACCGGCAGGAATCCGCTTTGCGGAAACAGACAGCACCGATCCGGTTCTGATGCGATAAAAGACAACGATGTAATATACGAGGGCAGCAACATTGGAGAGCATTGTAGCTACAGCCGCGCCTGTCACCTCCTGTCCTTCCGGGAAGATGACGAACATGAAAAGCGGATCTAAAAGGATGTTCAGAATACCGCCCATGCTGAGACCAAAGCTTGCCTTATTGCCGTGTCCCTCGCTGCGCAGCAGGTGCGACATCAGCATACTGAGCGTCGCCGGAATGCCGCCGATGACCACCACCCACAGGGTATAGTCACGGGCAAATCCAAAGGTATTCTCGCTTGCCCCGATCCATGAGAGGATTGGAGTCATAAACACCTGACAAACAATGCAGTAAAGCGCCGTGACAAGAATCGTTCCATAGATACTGAAAGAGGAGACCGATTTTGCGTCCTCCTTTTTATCAATGCCCAGCAGGCGTGAGATCAGACTTCCGCCGCCGATTCCAAACAGGTTTGCCAAAGCGTTGAGCATAAAGAACAGGACATAGGCCATAGAGGTGGCTGCCACTTTATATGGGTCATTGGTTCGTCCGATAAAAAAGGTGTCGGCCAGATTATAGATCATAACGATAAGCTGACTGATGATCGTCGGGACAGCCAACTTAGCCAGCGCCTTCGGCACAGGCGTCTCTTCAAACAATTTTTTGTTATCTTCCATTTTAAACACCTCCCATTTTATCTTCGGATTGTTTTACTTTTTCCATTTGCTTTGTTACTCTCAAATTTTAGATGTGAAATTATAGTAACAGCAATGGCCATCGCATTGGTTTGAAGAGCAAATACGACAGCTATATATACGATCGGCGTATGGTTTGAAAATAACATACCCATTACAGAAAACACTGCGTATAACAGCGGACCCGTGATGAACATCGGTTTTTTCCCTACTTTGTCATATAATCTTCCGGCTGAAAGTGTTGTTACTACCGATAATGCAGAACCGGAAAGCTTGGAGCTGAAAATGCCCCCAATGAACCCACTGTAAATGCCGTCATTGCGGAAAAGAAATACGCTTTGTTGGGAATCCGCCTGATCAGAAATGCAGTTATGAATATGGTTGTTCCCGCAATCAAAGCAGCATAATCAAAATTCCTGCTCTTTGTACATTTGATATATTGTTTTTATTGTTCATCACATTTTTTCTTTCCGATTTATCAGTTCTGATATATATATATCACTAGGTGATATAATGAAAAAATAAATTTATTCCTCCATAACTTCCCTTATTTTATGTGAAATTCTAATATAAGTATCAAGCTCCTCCCTGCTGATCCGTTCAAGCAATAATTCTATTTTCTCGTGAGTTTGTTCTTTCATTTCGTTTATAAGATCCTTGCCTTTTGGAGTAATTTCAACAACTGTGCGCCTGGCATCTTCGGATGAGTTTTGCCGTGTTATAAGTCCGCTTTGTTCCATTCTTTTAAGTAACCCCGCAATCCGTGATGTGCTTACATTCATACTTTTAGCAAGGTCACCGGAAATCACCTCACCCTCAGACTGCTCCAAATAATTTAGGACAAAACCAAACCCTCTTTCTGTGGATTCCAGATTGCTAAAAAAAGACCTTGGTATACTCGAATATAAATCATGAAAAAACTCTTGTGTCTCATCTCGCGTACTCAATGCAACACCTCTTTCACTTTATTTGCTAACCCCCTGAGATATTATATCTCATTTTTCTCCCTGTTTCAATAGACTATATGGAATTTACAATTGTATGGCATTTTATAACCACCATGCTATTTTGCTGATTTGAACCCTCCCCTCCGAGGCAAAATCAAAAAGTATGCCAAAATCAAAAGGTTCAAGGCAAAATCGAATTGTATCAAAGACAGCGTTTACATAGAAATTATAAATCCCTACAAATGGGGAAGTTCCACCATAGCGCACATTTTGCAGAAACATGAATATTTAGGGCATACGGTAAATTTCAAGACACGCAAACATTTTAAAGACAAAAAAAGCCATTATGTAGAGAAAGACCAGTGGTTAATATTTAAGGACACCCATGAAATAAAACTCGCTTAATTGATACAAAGGGAAAGAACAGAATATCGGGGAAACCGCAGAAATAAAGGCATTTGGCGATATTGGATAGCGTCAGATGCCTTTTTCTTTTTATGGGTGTTGTAGCATAAGCGGGAGAAGTGTTTGTGCATGAACCCTCCCCACAGAAATTTGAACACTCTGTTTTTAAAAATTTGAACCCCCTAAAGGCAAAATCAAAAGGTATGGTTGTATTGCTTAAAAGGCATTAAAATGTTATAATACAATCTGTAAAGCATGGATAAAGCTGAGAGGAGTTTGCATATGGAAATCAGGGTTCTTCGCTATTTTCTCACCGTAGTCAGGGAAGAAAGCATTACAAAAGCCGCAGAAGTTTTACATATTACACAGCCGACGCTTTCCCGCCAACTTGCACAGATGGAGGAAGAAATTGGTGTCAGGTTGTTTGACAGGGGGACACGGAAGATTCGGCTGACGAATGAAGGTCTCCTGCTCCGCCGCCGGGCAGAGGAAATTCTACAGTTGGTTGATAAAACAGAAAAAGAACTGGTAGAGCAGGAAGAACAGGTAGAGGGAAAGATTTCTATTGGATGCGGGGAAGTTGCTTCTGTGCAGACGCTCCCGGATTTAATTCGGAATTTCCATCAGAAATATCCCCTTGTAACTTTTGATATATTTACAGCGACTGCGGATCTGGTAAAGGAGCAGATGGATAAGGGACTGCTTGATTTAGGGTTGCTCCTGGAGCCAATTGAAATGGGGAAATATGAGTTTATCCGTCTGGATATGAAAGAAAGATGGGTAGTTTTGATGCCGCCGGATGATCCGCTTACAAGGAAAAAGTATGTCAAGGCAGACGAACTGGCAAATCTGCCGTTGGTTCTTCCACGAAGAATGCAGGTGCAGAGTGAATTGGCAAACTGGTTTGGAGACTATTATAAAAATTTGAATATCTTGTTTACCAGTAACCTGAGTACCAACGGTGCAGTTAATGTCTCTTATACAAATCTGACGCTGCCGACGAATAGCCTTGTGTAGATCTCGGT
>CAMWYL010000199.1 GCA_947178465.1 uncultured Lachnospiraceae bacterium
ACATAATATATATCGGTAATTCCCATAAAAACATTAGCTGCGGACATGCTGCTCCAACCCCTTTACGGCCTTAAAAGCTTGGCAATTCTCGCTGCCACCGCCGCATCCATCTCCGCCATGATTGCCCCTCTGTTCGTCGCGTCCAAAGTATTGAGTATCTCTGCCGCCAATTCAAGATTGTCGGTCATGTTCTCAAGGATATCCGCGGCATCCGCCGCCTCCATGCTGCTGAAAGTCGCCGCATAGTCCTTCATCCGCGCGCTAACCGCTTCGCTCTGAATTACCTGCTTATAGAGCTCATCCGCCGTAGAGGGATCCATCTCCTCATAATACTTCCGATACTCCTCAGGTCCGGGGCCGTTCTCCGCATAGACAACCTCTTCGTAGAACCGCTCCTTAATTTCCTGAAAATCATACTGCTTATCCTCAAATGTCTTGAGTCTGTCAACCTCAGCCCGCATGGTATCGACCTGCTCGGAAAGCGTCGCATTCGTATTCTGCATCTGCTCTAACTGTTTCTCCAAACGATTAATCTCATCCACGGCATCCTTCAGGCTGCTGTAACCGCCATAGGCCTGCTCATCTCTTGTCTCCGTCTCTCTCTCTGAGGGCAAAATCTTGTTCACCACGGGAATATCCTGCAAAATAGGCTTCAATACATTAGAACCGAAGCCTCCCACATCCATCTTAATTAACAGGCATAAAATGCCAAGCCATATGATAATGATAAAGATCGTCACTACAACTACCGAAGCACCGGTGCCCTCTATCTGCTCGTCAAGCTCCCGCTCCTGATTTTCAAGCTCCTTGGCCCGTTTCTTCGCCTCTTTCTTCTGGCTTTTCTGCTCCTTCTTAAATTGCTTCTGACTTTCCCTTACCTGCTTTAGCTGCATCTCCGGTGCATCAGGGCTTAAATTTTCGTTTCTACGTGCCATCTCTATCCGTGCTCCTCCATTAGCTTCTGTCCATGTGTGTAGGTCGTTAATTCGTCAATCGCTTTGCTTTCCTCAGCCTGTTCCTCCTTCAGAAAATCCTGAAAAGCATTTTCCTTAAGCTTCTCATGAGCTTTGCGCTCCTTCATCAGCTCCTGAAGTGCGATTCTTGCCTTCTCCACGGCTTTCGCCGCCTTATTAATCTCCTTTATCTGCCCCCTGATATAATCATCCATTTTCAGAACCGCCATCTTATTCTCGCGGATTTTCCTCACGTCAATCAGCTCCATCCGCAGCCTGACGCCCTCCTCCATATAGAAGCTCCGCCGCTTCTGGAGTTCAACCAGCTTTTGTTTTTCGTTTTCAAGCCGCATATTGGCCTGCGCAAATTCCTGCTTTGCCTCAGTTTCCAACTTCTCCTTGATATCAAGAATTCCCTGCATTTTATAACGAAAAACCGCCATCTGTCATCCCTACCCTTTATTCTGAAAAAAGTGCCTCCAACAGCTCCACGGACTCCTCAAAATTGATTTTGTCCTCCGTCTCCTGCAGCAGATATTCGTTTACCTCGTCAATCTTGCTGATTGCCCTGTCTATGTTCGGATTGCTGCCCTTCTTGTAAGCGCCGATATTGATCAAATCCTCCGCCTCATTGTAGGTAGCCATTATGTTCTTAAGCTTTCCCGCAGCCACCTTGTGCTCTCTTGTCGCAATCATCGACATGCATCGGGAAATACTCTGCAAAATATCAATTGCCGGATAATGGTTTCTGTTGGCCAGCTTCCGCGTCAGCATGATATGCCCGTCCAGAATACTTCTCGCCGTATCGCATATCGGCTCGTTGAAATCCTCGCCCTCTACCAAGACCGTGTAAAGTCCTGTAATGGAACCCAGCTCCGAACACCCCGCGCGCTCCAAAAGCTTAGGCATCTCGGAATATACGCTCGGCGGATAACCTCTCGTCACGGGTGGCTCTCCACTGGCAAGACCGATTTCTCTCTGCGCCATTGAGAAACGCGTGAGGGAATCCATCATAAGCAATACGTCCTTCCCTTGGTCACGGAAATACTCCGCGATTGCCGTCGCGGTCTTCGCCGCTTTATTTCGCTCTAGAGCCGGCCTGTCAGAAGTTGCAACCACAACAATAGAGCGCCGCATGCCCTCCTCACCAAGGTCCCTCTCTATAAACTCGCGTACCTCACGGCCACGCTCCCCAATCAACGCAATCACATTGATATCTGCTTTCGTATTTCTCGCAAACATTCCCATCAATGTAGATTTACCTACACCGGAACCTGCAAAAATACCGATACGCTGTCCCTTGCCTACCGTAATCAGACCATCGACCGCCTTCACACCCAGAGAAAGCACCTCGTTGATAATCTTCCTGCTCATCGGGTCAGGCGGCGGCGCCTCCAGCGGATAACGCTTTACCGTGTGCGGATCGGGTACGTACCCATCGATGCATCTGCCGAGTCCGTCCAGCGTCTTTCCCAGAAGGCCGTCACCCACCGATACGCTGAGCGGATAGTTCATGTTCTCTACGATACAGCCCAATCCGATGCCCTCCGTTTCCTCGTAGGGCATCAGCAGTGTCTTCCCGTCCTTAAAACCGACAACCTCTGCCAGAATACCGTTTTTCTTATCGGAATCCGTGTAAATCTTGCACAAATCCCCCATCTTGGCATCCGGTCCTGCCGATTCAATCGTCAATCCGACCACATTCGCTACTTTTCCAAGTTTTTTAAAAAATGATTTGTTTAATACGGTCAAATATTTATCAAAAGATATCGCTGTTTCCATTCCATCTTCCTCAGTATAATATCAGTCCGGTTCATAAGATAACAGCCGAAGCTCCTCGTTCAAAGCCTCCAGCTGTGTACCAAGGCTGCAATCAAACACACCGTTTCCGGTCTCTATCATACACTCGTTTCTGTTCAGCGTCGCGTCCTCGACAATCTCCACGGTATCTATCGCAATGCTCGTATTCTGTACCAGCTCCTTTTTCTGCATGCTCGCAAACGGATAATCCTCCTTGGATACATGAATCAGATAAGAGCTGTTGCCCTCAATACCTTTCATCGTATTCTGAATCAGATATACGATAATATCTCTGGAATTCTGAAGCTTAACACGAAATATATGCTCATATATCTTGGTAAGGGTATCAATAAATACCGGCTCCATCTCCTTGAGCTTGCGCTCGTACTCCTGCTCAATCGCAGCTCGCGCCTGCTCGACCTCTGCCAATGCCTGCTCACGCTCCTCGGCTACACTGTCAAGCCCGTCCTTGTGCCCCTGCTCAAAGCCCTCGTTTCGTCCAAGCTCCAAGCCCTCCTGATAACCGGCTTCCTTACCTTCCTCGACAGCCCGCACCCGCGCCTGCTCGATTTCCGCAAGCGCCTCCTGCTTCATCTGCTCTATCTGAGCCTGTGCCTCCAGAATCAGCTCCTCCTGCGGAGCCATCACCAATTGCTGTGACATGCTTGGCTGTCCGTCTGAAGCGCTTATCTCAAAGGAATCATCCTCGCCACCGATAATATTTATGTCGTCTCCCATCAGCTCGGAGACCTGTGCCGCGTCAATTCCCTGTGAAAATCCCTCCGCAAACTCAGGCTCCTCCCCATACTGCTCTGCAAGCTTATCCGCAAGCTCCTTCAGTTTTAATTCTGCCAGCGCATTTGAATCAATCACTCTTGTATCGGCCGGGTTTACCACTACCCATCCGGATTTCAGTACACTGCCTTTAGACAACTATCTCGTCACCTCCACCTCTGGAAATAACAATTTCGCCACTGTCTTCCAGCTTTCTGATAATATTTACTATCTTCTGCTGCGCTTCCTCTACGTCCTTCATTCTGACAGGACCCATAAATTCCATATCTTCCTTAATCATTTCAGCAAGACGCTTAGACATATTGCTGAAAATCGCATTCTGAACCTCTTCATTAGAGCCCTTGCAGGCAATCGCAAGGTCATTATTGTCAACATCTCTAAGCACACGCTGAATAGACCTGTCGTCGAGAAGGAGAATATCCTCGAATACGAACATCTTCTTCCTGATCTCGTCTGCAAGCTCCGGCTCCTCCACTTCGAGAGTTTCCATAATATGCTTCTCTGTACCTCTGTCTACGGTATTCAAAATATCTACAACCGCATCCACGCCACCGATAATGGTGTAATCCTGATTAACAAGTGAGGACAGCTTCGACTCAAGCACTCGCTCAACCTCCTTGATAACATCCGGACTGGTTCTGTCCATAATCGCAATACGCTTCGCTACATCCGCCTGCTTCTCCGGCGCTAACGCACCAAGGATTGTCGCAGCCTGCCCTGAGGACAGATAGGACAAAATCAAAGCAATCGTCTGCGGATGCTCATCCTGAATAAAGTTCAAGAGCTGTGAAGCATCGGTTTTCTTGACAAATTCGAAAGGCTTTACCTGTAATGACGCTGTCAGCTTGCCAATAACATCCATTGCCTTGTCGGAGCCGAGCGCCTTCTCCAAAAGCTCCTTGGCATAGCCGATACCACCCTCCGCAATATATTGCTGCGCCAGACACACCTCGTAAAACTCGTTGATAACCTTCTCTTTTACCTGCGGCGTAATACTCTTTGTGTTGGCAATTTCCAACGTAAGATCCTCAATTTCTTCTTCCTTCAGATGCTTAAATATCAGGGAAGACTTCTCCGGTCCAAGCGCTATCAACAGAATAGCCGCTTTCTGTATCCCTTTTAGTTCTTCTTTGTCTGCCATTATGTATTACCCCCAATCCTCATCAAGCCAGTTTCTCAGAAGAGTCGCAACCGCTTCCGGGTTTTCCTCTACGAAATTCTCAATAAGTTTTCTGGCTTCGGATTTCTGCTCTGTCTCTATACTTTCAAGCTCATCCTGCTGACCGGACTGTAACAAATCCTCAACAGAAAGCTCTTCTTCCTCTTCGACCTCCCGCTTTGTCCGCAGGCTCATAAATACCACAAAGGCTAAAAGCAACAGGATAATGACAATCAGAACGATCTGAATAATATCCTTATATGCAACCGGGGTCGCAATGCTGTCAACAAAATGTACCTCCTCATACGCCACAATCGTAACATTTCTGGTCGGAACACCGGTCGCGTTGGCAACCAGACTCACAAGATCCTCATCAATCTCTATCTTCTCCCTGCTGTCGTTTGCGAGCTTATATTCCTCCCAAGTAATGCCGTCCAAAAGCCCCTGAAGCCGTACATCCTCCTCCCGTACCACACGGAACCTCACTGCCGAAACGGATATGGTACTGTTGTTATATACAATCGTCCCGACTGCCGGTATTTCCTCCGTAATCTTCTCGCCCGGAAGATAATCGGTATTACTATAGTATGAGCTAACCGTACTTCCCGATGATTCGTCGATATCGTACCCCGTCTCCGAATTGGAATCCGTTCCGGGTACATCTCCCACACCCTCCGTAGTCGTTGACTTCTGGATTTCCTGATGGGCATACAAACCTTGGTCATGTCCTTCCGGTGTAAAGTAATCATGTGTTGTTATCTTCGTCTGTGAAAAATCCATGATGATATTGGGTGCTACCTCAATCTGGTTAAACTCGTTGGTACCAAGCAGTACCTGTTTCACTTCATTTTTAATCAGGCTTTCCGCTTCCTGCTTGAGCATCATCATGTTGTCTGCTTTCTCCATTGTGGAGTAAGCCTGTTCTACCGGAAACAGGATGTTTCCGGTCGCCATATCCGTAATTGTAATATTATCTGTTGTATCGTTTCCCAAAGCGGTTGCCACAAATCTTGCCACCGCAGCTGCATTTTCTTCCGTAAAACTGACACCCGAATTTAACCGCAACATAACTCCCGCATAGCACTCACGGTTCTGCGCTATCAGCGTACCATTGTCATCCGGTACCGTAATCTCCACTACGGCCTCATCTATCGCTGACATATGCTCCAGATGCCCCTCCATACGGTTCTCATTATAGAGCTTGTATTTCTTTTGTTTGTCAGCCTCCGTAGTGGAAAAGCTGCCGTTCAATACATCCTCCATTGTATAGGCATCCGTCTGAATATTATTCGATCCAAGCAGTATGCTCGCATCCGCCTCCTGCGTATCCAAGATTTCAAAGTTCAAACCGTCACTCGACATTTTATATGTAAGGTTCTGCTCGTCAAGTAATGCCTTGACTGCCGCCGCCTCCTTAGCAGATTCACAGCTTACCAATGGTGTATAATGCTTCCACGAAAGAACAACGATTAATATGGTAGCAGCCAATACTAACGCTACTCCGATACCAATAATCAGGGTTTTCTGTTTTGGTTGGAACTTATTCCACCATTCCTTCACCCTGTCCAAAATCTTTTTACCAAATTCCAGTACCTTGTCAAC
>CAMWYL010000200.1 GCA_947178465.1 uncultured Lachnospiraceae bacterium
TAATACACAGCCACAATGATCATGATGAACACGGACATGAGCATGACCATCACCATGACCACGAGCATGACGGACATGACCACCATGAGCATGATGAACATGACCACCATGAGCATGATGGTCATCATCACGAGCATGGAGAGGACTGCACCTGCGGATGCCATGACCATGGTCATGATCATCATCACCATCATGCGGATGATGTGTTTACAAGTTGGGGATTGGAGACGCCGACGGCATATACACAGGCAGAGATAGAGGATATTTTGAAGAAGCTTGAGGACGAAGAGACCTATGGAGTGATTCTCCGTGCCAAAGGAATGGTTCCGGCAGGAGACGGCACTTGGCTCAACTTTGATTATGTGCCTGGTGAGAGCAATGTCCGTAAGGGAGCGCCTGAGGTTACCGGAAAAATCTGTGTGATTGGTTCCAAGCTTCAGGAGGAGAACCTGAAAGCGCTGTTTAAGGCCTAGAGGGGATTGGATAGAATGAATAACAGAATATGGAAGCGTCTTGTGGCAGGAGCAATCGCTGCGACTCTTCTCCTTACCGGCTGCGCGTCCGGTGAGAGAAAGACGAGATCGTATAAGGATGTCGGAATGGACCTGATTGCCCTGATGGACGAAAAGGCGGAAAATACTGCCTATATTGAAGCGATGGGCGGCAGTGAGGCGTTGCGGGAGTATGTCAGTCAGTTTGGTGTGGGGGATTACTCTGAGGCGCGGGCTGTATATAAGATAGAGTTTCCGGTAGAGGATTTTCTGCATCTTGCAGGAATTGATCTGACGGGAATGTCAGAAAATCTGCAGAGGGATATAACGAATAGTATTGTTTCCAGCGTCAGTACGATGTTGAACAACACGGAAGGGGCGCTGGCTTTGGCGTCATCCGCACTCCTTGTCGGTACCACTGCGTTTTACGGGGAAAAGTTGGAGACGCCGGTGGTTTATCTGTATCAGTTTGACGAAGAGTCGTATCCTGCGGTTGTGGTATTTACTCCCACGGAGGATGATATTGTGAAGGCAAGCAGCGTATTCCTGACGAGTAAGGAGATTGGGCAATTGTCTGAGGAGGAGATACGTGCACTGTTTGGCAGTATCATTTCGAAGGAGGAGCTGCAGGAACTGTTCGGGGACACTGCCAATATAGGCGAAGTCCGGATTACAAAATTGGATTAACAGCGATGGGAGAGAATTATGAAACCGGTATATATTATTAACGGATTTTTGGAGAGCGGAAAGACGGAGTTTATTTCGTACACACTTTCGCAGCCCTATTTTCAGATTAAGGGCACAACCCTTCTGATATTGTGCGAGGAAGGCGAGATTGAGTACGATGAGGATATCCTGAAAAGAAGCCATACGGTGGTGGAGATTATAGATCAGGAGGAGGATATGATGTCCTCCCGCATGATGGAGCTTGAGAAGACGCACAAGCCGGAGCGGATTATTATCGAATATAACGGCATGTGGAATTTCAAGAACCTCAAGATGCCGTGGCATTGGAGAGTGGAGCAGCAGATTACGACGATAAACGCGGCTACCTTCCAGAACTACTATACGAATATGCGCTCGCTGTTGGCGGAGATGATTCGCAAGTCGGAGCTGATTATATTTAATCGCTGCGACGGGCTGACAGATCAGCTGAGCAGCTTTAAGCGGAATGTAAAGGCGGTGAACCCGCAGGCGGAAATTATCTTTGAGGACAAGGACGGCGAAGTGAATCAAATCTTCGAGGAGGATTTGCCGTATGATTTGAAGAGTGATATTCTGGAGCTGGATGATTACGGCTATGGGATATTCTATTTGGATGCGATGGATAATCTTGAGCGGTATATTGATAAGACGATACGCTTTACGGCAATGGTGCTGATACCCGAGAACGGCGGGAAAGAATATTTTGTGCCGGGACGGATGGCGATGACATGCTGTGCGGATGATATGGCGTTTCTGGGCTACGCCTGCAAATACGACAAATGCAGTACGCTTGCCAACAAACAGTGGGTGACGGTGACGGCGACAGTACACAGGGAGTTTTGGGCGGATTATAACGGCGAGGGACCGGTGCTTCATGCGGTAAGCGTAGAGCCCGGAAAGAAGCCGAAGGATGAGGTCCTGAATTTCGCGTAGGGAAGCGTGAGAGATTTTGAAGAATTCCGGTGTTTGTGACGAGGAACCACAACTTATGGAGGTATATACAAATGGCAGTGAAAATTCAGGAAGTGAAGCGAGAAAGCTGTCCGGAAGCACGGTTGATCGGCAAGAAATATAAGGATGGTGCAAATTGGGGTGAATGGTGGGAAAATAATTGGTTTGCAACATTAGAAAAAAATCAAAGCCTTCCATTTAACGGAGATGCCTATGTTGGTGCCGTACATATAGTGGATGGCATGCCGGAACGTTGGATTGGTATGCTGTTTCCGGTAAATACGGAAGTCCCGGAGGGGTTTGAATATGTCGATATAGAACCAATGGATTTCGCGGTATGCTATTTGTATGATAAAGAGAACAGTGGTGAATTTTATACAATGGACACACATAATATGTGTCTGGAAGCGTTGAAAACACATAATTTCAAACGAAAAGAAGATGATTGGTGCTTTGAAAGATATAATTGCCCGAGATTTACGACACCGGATGAAAAAGGAAATGTAATTTTAGATTATGCAATTTCGATTGAAAGCGAACTTTCGGTATCCTAAGCAACTGATTAAATTGCATAAAAATCCGGGCGTAGTATGAGTTGATGGAGACATATGCATGCAAAAAGAATATGCATGCAAAAAGAATATGGATGAATTCAGAAGAAATCAATAGGTTCTGAGTTTGAGGTTTTGTCCTTCGCCGAGAGGCGGAGGACTTTTTTTGTGCATACGCCGATACAGAGGAAATATGCCGCTAAAAGTGGTGCATCAGCGGTGCGGTCAGTAGGGGAAGGGACCTTCCCTACCCGATTTATAAGAAAATCTTTTCACGGAATTGCTTGACACATAGACTACATGATGTTATCTTTAATATAGCCTACAACTTGTTAGGATTAAATCGGAGACTCGTAATACTTTGAAGGCATATACGTATGGAAGGTGGAAGGTGGAAGGGGGATGGCTGTAAAGATGATACAGCAGGTATCGGATTCGGAATTGGAACTGATGAAAATTATTTGGGCGAAGGATGGCAGGGCGTTGTACGTGGAAATTATGGAGCAGCTTGCCAAGGCGGAGAATTGCTGGCAGAAAAATACCGTGATTACATTGTTATCCCGTCTGGTGGAAAAGGGGCTTTTGCGGACGAACAAAATCGGACACCGCAACGAATATATCGCGCTGGTAAGTCAGGAGGATTATCAGGCGGCTCAGACACAGACGCTTCTCAACAAGCTCTATGAGGGGGATGCGAGGGGGCTGGTATCTACGCTGATTCAGCGGGAACTGTTGACGGCGGAGGACTATGAGGATTTGAAGCGGTTTTGGGAAAAGGAGCGTGAACGCAAATGAATGAGATATGGAAGATGGCTCTTTCCCTATCACTTTCGGGCGCACTGCTGATCCTTGTCCTGCTTCTGTGCCGGCCGCTGATAAAGGACAGATTCAGCAAGCGGTGGCAGTATTATATCTGGCTGGTGGTTATTGCCCGCCTGTTGCTGCCGTTTGCTCCCGAGGAAAGCCTTGTCGGGGAGCTGTTTCGCAGGACAGAGGAAGCAGTGGCGCAGAGCGCTTCAAAAGCCGTTCCAACGGATGAACCGTCTGCGGTTTCGATAGAGGATGCACTTTCCATGCCGGATGTTGGAGAGGAGCTTTTTGCGGAGAATGATGTATATAGCAACACAAACAGATATAAAACAGACAGAAACAGCACGGACGGAAACAGCGCAGACAAAAGCAGCGCGGTGAATAGCGAAGCAGATTACACTGTAAGCACCATGATTATGCGAAATCTCTGGTTGGTATGGTTGGGAGGAGCACTCGCTTTGTTTGTGCGCAGGCTTACGGCTTATCAAAGCCTTGTAAAATATATTAAGGCAGGATGGACAGAGGTTTCGGATATCGCGCTGTTAGAGCGACTTGCGCGGATGCAGGCACGGTTTGGAATTCAACGTCCCATAGAACTGTGTACAAACGGGCTGATTTCCTCGCCCCTGCTCTTTGGATTTTTCCGTCCCTGCATAGTCCTTCCGACCTTGGATTTGTCGGAGAGCGATTTCGGCTATACGATACGGCATGAGCTGATTCACTATAAGCGGCGGGATATGTTCTATAAATGGCTGGTGCAGATTACGGTCTGTCTGCATTGGTTCAATCCGTTGGTTTGGTTGATGGAGCGGGAGATCAATCGTGCGTGCGAACTGTCTTGTGACGAGGCGGTAATTTGCGGGTTGGACACGCAGGAGCGGCAGGCTTACGGGGACACCCTGGTTCATGCAATGGGCATTGGCGGGGAATGTAAACATCTGCCGGTATCGGTTACACTCAACGAGAGTGCGAAATTATTAAAAGAGAGGTTGAGTGCAATTATGGGTTTTAAAACGTGTTCGAGATGGATTGCGGCGTTGTCCGTTCTGCTTGCGCTGATACTGGCGATGGGGGCAACGGCAGCTGGTGCGTATACAGGCGCGTTTGCTACAGATGTCTATGAGAGTGTGGCAGCGGCAGGTGCACATACGGCTTTGTCTGTGAGCAGACAGGCTTTACCGTCCGGAACCGCGTCGGAGCCGGAAAAACTGATCCTCAAAGGAACGACTTATTATCTTGTGTTCAATGAGGAGCAGCTTCGTGCCATTGCAGCAGGGGAATACGGCATGGACAAAAACTTTATGCAGCAGGCCGATATTACGCTGTCCGCAGATGAATGGATTCCTATCGGGACATGGGATAATCCGTTTACAGGCACTTACAACGGAAACGGCTATGCCATCATAGGACTTACCATGACAGATCCTGATGCAACGCTGGTAGGGCTGTTTGGCTTTGCGCAAAATGCCAATATTCATAATGTCACGCTACGGGATTATGACATTGTGCACGCGGGAGAAAAAGCTTTAAGAAAATCTGTTGGTGCAATCCTTGCGGTTGCCGGAAGCGGGGCACGTTCCTATGACAATTTCTGTTATCCAAGAGAAGAGGCAGAAGCTGTGGAGGCGTATTATCAGGATAGAAACCTTCCTGAATTTAAGAAAGCTTTTGCGCTACTGGAGGAAGACAAACAGCGTGATTATCTGGAGAGAAGCTATGCGGATGGGGCGATTGCATTGTTTTCTGAGGCGGTAAGCTGTTTGCCGGTTGACAGTCCAATGATTGACGAGTTTGCACAGAGGGCTTACGCGGAACAAGAGACTGCTTTTTTCTCTATACTGACAGGCAATATGAGCAAGAACGCATTAGAGAAATGGCTTGAAAGAGCTGCTTTGGATAGACAGATTGCCTTCTATAGTATATTGTCCGGTGCGCCGGGGCAGAAGCAGGAACCGCCTGAAATATCGAAGGAAGAGGAAGGGCAGCGTTTAGACGAGTATCAGGCACATGGAATTACACAGGAGGGTGCGGTATATTATTATCAGGGAGAGATTGTCGGTATTTTGTTGGATATTCATTCAGACAATTCCTTCGTCTTTCTGAATATGAATCCGGAGGGGACGGCAAATATCAAGATTACCCGGGACAGGGACGATGCGATTATGCAGGTGTCGCGTATGACCGCGAAAGAGGTGGAAGAGCTGTTTCGTGAGGATGAACAAGAATCCTTTGCTGAGGGACCGGAGATTGAGCGGCCGGAGATAGAGGAGCTGCCTGCGGCGGTGCAAAGGGAAATGAATAATTGCAACATCCGGACATGGTATGTCCTTGCCTATGATGGACGAAAGTATATATGGTATAACGGTTTTGCTTGGGAATATGCATGGAAATATGATTATGAGATGTGGCAGAAGGAGGGGTTGCGGATAGACATCGTAAAGCTGAAAAAGAAGGATGCGGGCTATGTGCTGCTGTCCGTGCCGGAGGGAGATACACTGCAGCTTTCCGTGGATGGGGAGCCGGTGGCATATACGGAGTTGACGGTGCGGTAATTCTTACCCTTTCGAGAGAGTGTTATCAAGTCAATTTGCGCAAAATATTACTAAGCAGCCTTTTGCAGAAGTCGGTAGTGTGAGAAGTACTTCTAAATTGCCTTTGGCAATTTTCACTCGCAGCAAAGGCTGCTTCGTGAAGAAGTACTGGGATTTGCAAAGCAAATCCTTCTCACACAGGAGAATGCATGGCGAATAAATTCGCCTTAAAAACAGGCATT